>NZ_JCAQOZ010000058.1:0-141287 GCF_059567945.1 Paraburkholderia sp. BGA-UO-ETr-F12
GGGCGGCATTCGACTGGTCCTCAGCCATGAACCAGTTCGCGATTCTGTTTGGAGAGCGTTTTACCAACGCACGCGGGTAACTCCGCTAACCGCCTCGCACACAAAAATGCGGACAGGTTCCTGTGCGGGGCGGCACCTACTTTTCTTTGCCGGCCGCAAAGAAAAGTAGGCAAAAGAAAGCGGCTCAAACCGCTAATTCTTAAGCGGGTCCCCCGCACAGTGGCGGTAGTGGCGCATCTGGAATCTGTCACCTCGCACATTCCGCTTTAGTGACAAGGCAGTCATACCTCCGGCGGCGCTGCGCGCGCCGATACCCAGTTCATACCACCACCCGCTACGGTTTCCCTCTCGATTCGCCCGCTGCGGTTTCGCGCCTCGATTTGTCCATCCTGACTCGTCGGCGCATCGCTGTCACCAGGCCACGGCCTCACTCTCCCGTGAGCCCCGGTTCCCTGCTCGCTGTCGCCTCGCTGTTGCGAGCGCAACCGCGGCGGCGATCGCGATCGCATCGCGAAAGCACCGACATTTCCGAAGTGGGGGGGTGGCCAATCAGAGCGGGGGCATCCCGCCGAGGCGGAGCCGACGGCTCCCGCTGCGCGAAGCGAAGCCGCTGGTTTCCCAGGCAGACCCGGCCGCGACGCACGCAGTGCGGAGTGGGAGCTGATGAATCCTTTGTCAACGGCGCGGAGTGCGCGGGAACACGGATTCCAGATGCACCACTACCGCTACTGTGCGGGGGACCCGCTTAAGAATTAGCGGTTTGAGCCGCTTTCTTTTGCCTACTTTTCTTTGCGGCAGGCAAAGAAAAGTAGGTGCCGCCCCGCACAGGGGCAACGCTAATAGACCACTAACAAATCAAGGAAAGGCCAAAAGACCAACGCCAAACAGACCACGAACACATCAAAACAACACCCCAAAACCGGACCAACAAAAAAGACCAAACCCACACCGCCTTCAGGCGTCCCCCCGCCACCTACTGTAAAATCGAACTCTTCAGCGTCTCCCCCGAAGGTTATCGTCGATGCAAATTCAGGTTCATAAGGAAGTCGATGCACGCGGACTGATGTGCCCGCTGCCCATTTTGCGCGCCAAAAAGGCGCTCGCCGACATGGAAAGCGGTCAGATCCTCAAGGTATTGGCGACCGATCCGGGCTCGCAGCGCGATTTCGCCGCGTTCGCGAAGCAAACCGGCAACGAAATCGTCGAAAGCTCGGCGCATGACAAGGTCTTTACCTTTCTGATGAAGCGCCGCTAAAGAACAAAGAAAAAAAGGCGCTGCGCCCACGAATGTGGAACACAGCGCCTTTTTTACGTCTGACCGACGCCCATCGCGAGGGGCTACCAGCGCAAGAAGCTGCGCGCAGCTACCCGATTCCTCAGCCTTCCAGCACCGGCGAACGGGTACGCAAATACTCTTCGAAATCGGCTGCCACTTCCGGGTGACGCAGAGCGAACTCGACCGTCGCCTTCAGATAACCCAGCTTGCTGCCGCAATCGAAACGGGTGCCGTGGTACTTGTACGCCAGCACCTGTTCATCGGCGAGCAGGGATTGAATCGCGTCCGTCAGTTGCAATTCGCCCCCAGCGCCCGGCTTCAGCGCGCGCAGATGCTCAAAAATCCGCGGCTTCAGCACATAGCGGCCCACCACGCCGAGATTCGATGGCGCCACGCTCGGCTCCGGTTTTTCGACAATACCCGACATCTTGATGATCGAGTCTTCCCACTCCTTGCCGTCGACGATACCGTACGACTTCGTCTCCGCCGCGGGGATCTCTTCGACGCCGATCACCGAGCTGTGATAGTGATCGAACACTTCGATCATCTGCGTCATCACAGGCGGCGTGCCGTACAGCAAGTCGTCCGCCAGAATGACGGCGAACGGGTTATCGCCCACCAGCTTTTCGGCGCACATCACCGCATGGCCAAGGCCGAGCGCTTCCGGCTGACGCACGTAGAAGCAGTCCACATGGCTCGGCTTAATGCTGCGCACCAATTCCAGCAGCTTGGCCTTGCCGCGCGCTTCGAGTTCCGCCTCGATTTCGTATGACTTATCGAAATGGTCCTCGATCGCGCGCTTGCTGCGGCCCGTGACGAAGATCATTTCAGTGATGCCGGCCGCCATTGCCTCTTCCACCGCGTATTGAATCAGCGGCTTGTCGACGATCGGCAGCATCTCCTTCGGGCTTGCCTTCGTGGCAGGGAGGAACCGGGTGCCAAGACCTGCTACCGGAAATACTGCCTTTGTAACTTTTAGCATGTGATTACCCTGAATCCTCTGGTTTAGCACTTGATCCGCGCCCGCCTGCAATGGCGCGGGGCACGGAGCGTCGATCAGGCCGGCAAACGAGCCAACTGGGCTTTCAGCTTGCCGATAGTGGTTTCGAATTCTGCCAGCCTTTTCTGCTCCTGCTCAACGACCGCCGGTGGCGCCTTTGCAACAAAGCTTTCATTTTGCAATTTTGCATTGCATTTGACGACTTCCGCGCCAAGCCGCGCGATTTCCTTCGACAGACGCTCGCGTTCCACGGCGACGTCGATTTCCACCTTCAGCACCAGCTTGTCATTTCCTACGATAGCAATTGGCGCGCCATCCGCCTGCGCATCCAGGCTTGCCTCGTCGGCAATGATCTGTACCTCCGACAAACGGGCCAATGCCTGAGCGTACGGCGCAAAGGTGCGCAGGCGCTCCGCATTGCCAGTCGCGAGCAACGGCACCTTGACCGCCGGCGACAGATTCATTTCGCCGCGCAGATTCCGGCACGCATCGATTACTGCTTTCAGGTCGGCCGCCCATTGCTCCGCATCTTCGTCGAGCTTCGACGGTTCGGCAATGGGGTAGGGCTGCACCATGATGGACGCTTCTCCCTCTGCCTTGCCCTGCGGATAACGGCCGGCCAACGGCGCTACTTTTTGCCACAACGCTTCGGTAATGAACGGAATCACCGGATGCGCGAGGCGCAATACCGTCTCGAGCACGCGCAGCAGCGTGCGGCGGGTTGCGCGCTGCTGGTTCGGCTGACCCGTCTGGATCTGAACCTTGGCGAGTTCGAGATACCAGTCACAGTATTCGTCCCATACGAACTTGTATAGGGCGTTGGCCACATTGTCGAAACGATAGTCGGAGAAGCCCTTGGCGATTTCCGCTTCCACGCGTTGCAGGCGCGACACGATCCAGCGGTCGGCCGCCGAGAAATTCAGGTGGCCGTCCGGGCCGCATTCGCCGCATTGTTCCGGCTTGCCGAAACCGCAATCGTGGCCTTCGCAGTTCATCAGCACGAAACGGGTGGCGTTCCACAGCTTGTTGCAGAAGTTGCGATAGCCCTCGCAGCGCGCCAGGTCGAAGTTGACATTGCGGCCGAGCGTGGCCATCGACGCCATCGTGAAGCGCAGCGCGTCCGTGCCGAAAGCCGGAATGCCGTCCGGGAATTCCTTGCGGGTTTTCTTTTCGATCGACGCAGCCTGCTTCGGATTCATCAGGCCGGTGATGCGCTTGGCGACCAGCGCGTCGAGGTCGATGCCGTCGACGATATCGATCGGATCGAGCGTGTTGCCCTTGCTCTTCGACATCTTCTGGCCTTCGGCATCGCGCACCAGACCGTGCACGTAGACCGTGTCGAACGGCACCTTGCCGGTGAAGTGCGTGGTCATCATGACCATGCGCGCGACCCAGAAGAAGATGATGTCGAAGCCGGTAACCAGCACCGACGAGGGCATGAAGTGCTTCAGTTCCGGCGTCTGCGCGGGCCAGCCGAGCGACGAGAACGGCACGAGCGCGGACGAGAACCACGTGTCGAGCACGTCGTCGTCGCGTTTGAGCGGGCCCGTGTAACCGGCAGCGGCCGCCTTATCGCGTGCGCCTTCTTCGGTTTGAGCGACGAAGATTTCGCCGTTCTCACCGTACCAGGCCGGAATCTGGTGGCCCCACCAGAGCTGGCGCGAGATACACCAGTCCTGAATGTTTTCGAGCCACTGGTAATAGGTCGTGCTCCAGTTTTCCGGCACGAACTTGATTTCGCCGTTGCGAACCACGTCCAACGCGGTTTCGGCGATCGACTTGCCCGGATTGAAGGTGCCTTCCGGCGCCGGCTTGCTCATGGCGACGAACCATTGATCCGTCAGCATCGGCTCGATCACGACGCCCGTGCGGTCGCCGCGCGGCACCATCAGCTTGTGCGGTTTGACCGATTCGAGCGCGCCGAGCGCTTCGAGGTCTGCCACCACCTGCTTGCGGGCCTCGAAACGGTCCAGACCCCGGTATTTTTCCGGCGCGTTGTCGTTGATCTTCGCGTTGAGCGTGAGGATTTCGATCATCGGCAGCTTGTGGCGCAAGCCGACCTGATAGTCGTTGAAATCGTGCGCGGGCGTGACCTTGACCACGCCGGTGCCGAACTCGCGATCGACATAGTCGTCGGCGATGATCGGGACTTCACGGCCGGACAGCGGCAGCGTGACCGTTTTGCCGATCAGGTGCGCGTAGCGTTCGTCTTCCGGATGGACCATCACGGCGGTGTCGCCGAGCATGGTTTCCGGGCGCGTGGTGGCGACCGTCAGATGGCCCGAGCCGTCCGTGAGCGGATACTGGATGTGCCAGAGGTGGCCATTTTCCTCTTCGCTGACCACTTCGAGGTCGGAGACGGCGGTGAGCAGCACCGGATCCCAGTTCACGAGGCGTTTGCCGCGGTAGATCAGGCCTTGTTCATACAGGCGTACGAACACATCGCGCACGGCGGCCGACATTTTGTCGTCCATCGTGAAGTATTCGCGCGACCAGTCGATCGATGCGCCGAGGCGGCGGACCTGGTTCGTGATGGTCGAGCCGGATTGCTGCTTCCATTCCCAGACGCGTTCGGTGAATTTTTCGCGGCCGAGATCGTGGCGCGAGATGCCCTGGGCGTCCAGTTGACGTTCGACGACGATTTGCGTGGCGATGCCTGCGTGGTCGGTGCCCGGCACCCACAGGGTGTTTTCGCCGAGCATACGGTGATAGCGGGTGAGGCCGTCCATGATCGTCTGGTTGAACGCATGGCCCATATGGAGGGTGCCGGTGACGTTCGGCGGCGGCAACTGGATCGAGAAATCTTTTTTGTTCTCGTCGAAGGTGGGCGCCGCGTAGGCGCGCTTTTCCCATTCGGGGCCCCAGTGGGCTTCGATAGTGTGGGGCTCGAAGCTTTTGGCAAGCGTAGAGGTCGGGTCGCTCGGGGTCTCGCTCATTTTTCGGTCTGCTGGTGGATGCAAAGAATGCTCGATTATAAGGGGCGCTGGGCGCGGCGGGCTTTTGGGGGATGGTTTGGGGCCTGTTCGGCGGTTTTCGTGGTCTGGCTCTTTGTGGTTCTTTCGTGCTTTGGCGTTTTCCTGCTGGGTTCGTGGTGTGTTTTGTTTTTGGTCCTTTGGTCTCTTGGCCTTTCCTTGCTTTGTTAGTGGTCTATTAGCGTTGCCCCTGTGCGGGGCGGCACCTACTTTTCTTTGCCTGCCGCAAAGAAAAGTAGGCAAAAGAAAGCGGCTTAAACCGCTAATTTTTAAGCGGGTCCCCCGCGCAGCCACGGTAGTGGTGCATCTGGAATCTGTGTTCCCGCGCACTCCGCGTCAGCGACAAGGCGCTCATCAGCTCCCACTCCGCACTGCGCGCGTCGCGGACGGGTCTGCCAGGGAAACCAGCGGCTTCGCTTCGCGCAGCGGGGGCCGTCGGCTTCGCCTCGGCGAGACGCCCCCGCTCTGATTGGCCCCCCACTTCGGAAATGTCGGTGCGTTGCTTTCGCTTTCGCGGTGCGATCACGATCGGTGCAGCGGTTGCACTCGCAACAGCGAGGCAGCGGCGAGCAGGGAACCGGGGCTCACGGGAGAGTGAAGCCCCGGCCTGGTGACAGCGATGCTGCCGACGAGTCAGGATCTAGGTAAATTGAAGCACGAAACCGCAGCGGGTGAATCGAGGCGCGAAACCGCAGCGGACGAATCAAGGGTGGAAGCCGTAGCGGGAGCGATATGAACTGGGTATCGGCGCGCGCAGCGCCGCCGGAGGTATGACGGCCTTGTCACTGAGGCGGAGTGTGCGAGGCGACAGATTCCAGATGCGCCACTACCGCCACTGTGCGGGGGACCCGCTTAAGAATTAGCGGTGTGAGCCGCTTTCTTTTGCCTACTTTTCTTTGCGGCCGGCAAAGAAAAGTAGGTGCCGCCCCGCACAGGGGCAACGCTAATAGACCACTAACAATTCAAGGAAAGGCCAAAGGACCAAAAAACAAAACAGACCACAAACCCAGCAAGGCACCGCCAAAAAATCCAGCCCAACAACAACCCCGCCGAACAGGCAAAAAAACCTGATCCCCTCCCGGGCATATAATGCCGATTGCCCTCGCCGTTCTCCCAAAACATGCCCGATCTGCTAGCCAATCTAAACCCCGAACAACACGCCGCCGTCACGCTCCCCAACGAGCCAGCGCTCATCCTTGCCGGCGCGGGCAGCGGCAAAACCCGCGTCCTCATCACGCGGATCGCGTGGCTGATCCAGCACGGTCTGGCGTCGCCCGCCACCATCCTCGCGGTGACCTTCACCAACAAAGCCGCCCGCGAAATGATGTCGCGTCTTTCGGCACTCTTGCCGATCGACACGCGCGGCATGTGGATCGGCACCTTCCACGGCCTGTGCAACCGCATGCTCCGCGCGCATCATCGCGACGCCGGCCTGCCGGCCACCTTCCAGATCCTCGATACCGCAGACCAGCTCTCCGCGATCAAGCGTCTGATGAAGGGCCTGAACATCGACGACGAAAAGTACCCGGCGAAAAATCTCCAGTACTTCATCAACAATTCCAAAGAGCAAGGCCTGCGGCCGAAAGACGTCGACGCTACCGACAACTTCAACCGCAAATTCGTCGAACTCTACGAAGCCTACGACCAGCAATGCCAGCGTGAAGGCGTGGTCGACTTCCCGGAACTGCTGCTGCGCTGCTTCGAACTGCTCGCACACAATCCGCCGTTGCGCGCCCACTATCAGGCACGCTTCAGGCACATCCTCGTCGACGAGTTCCAGGACACCAACAAGCTCCAATATGCATGGCTGAAGCTGCTGGCCGGGCAAACCAACTCGATCTTCGCGGTGGGCGACGACGACCAGTCGATCTACGCCTTCCGCGGCGCGAACGTCGGCAACATGCGCGACTTCGAACACGAGTTCAATGTCCGGCACATGATCAAGCTGGAGCAGAACTACCGCTCGCACGGCCATATTCTCGACGCGGCCAATCACCTGATCGCCAATAACTCCCGGCGCCTGGGCAAGAATCTGCGTACCGACGCGGGTCATGGCGAACCGGTGCGCGTCTACGAGTCGGCCACCGATACGCAGGAAGCCGGCTGGATCGTCGAGGAAATCAAGGCGCTGATCAGCACCGGCACGTCGCGCAGCGAAATCGCCATCCTGTATCGCAGCAACGCGCAGTCGCGTACGATCGAACACACGCTGGTCAATGCGGGCATCGCGTACCGGGTGTACGGCGGTCTGCGCTTTTTCGAGCGCCAGGAAGTCAAGCACGCGCTCGCCTATCTGCGCCTGATCGACAATCCGAACGACGACACCGCGTTTGCCCGCGTCGTCAATTTCCCCACGCGCGGCATCGGCGCGCGCTCGATCGAGCAGCTTGCCGACGCGGCGCGTCTGTACAACTGCTCGATGGCGGCGGCGATTCCGTATGTCGCGGGCAAAGCAGGGTCGAGCCTCGCGAGTTTCGCGAACCTGATCGGCAAGATGCGCGCGGAAACGCAGCAGATGAGCCTGCCGGAAACGGTCGAATACGTGGTTCGCACGAGCGGTCTCACGGAGTTCTATCAGAACGAACGCGAGGGCCAGGACCGGCTGGAGAACTTGCAGGAACTGGTCAACGCGGCTGCTGCTTTCGTCAGCGAAGAAGGCTACGGCATGGATACGCCGGCGCGCTCGATTCCGCTGCGTCCGGGCGCCACGGCTGCGCCCGAGTTGGCTGTCGCCACCGACGATCCGAATACCGTCGTGCTGGACGCACCCGGCATCGACGATCCAGCACAAAATCCGGACACGATGACGCCGCTCGCCGGTTTCCTGTCGCACGCATCGCTGGAAGCGGGCGACAACCAGGCGCAAGCCGGTCAGGAAGCCGTGCAACTGATGACAGTGCACGCGGCCAAGGGCCTCGAGTTCACGGCGGTCTTCATTACCGGGCTCGAAGAAGGTCTGTTCCCGCATGAAAACAGCGCGATGGAGTCGGACGGGCTGGAAGAAGAACGCCGTCTGATGTACGTGGCGATCACGCGGGCCAAGGAGCGTTTGTATCTGTCGTTTGCGCAGAGCCGGATGCTGCACGGCCAGACGCGCTACAACATCCGTTCGCGCTTCTTCGACGAACTGCCGCAGGAAAACCTCAAGTGGCTCACGCCGAAGGTCGAGGCGGGCGCGCGCTGGGGCGGCCGTTCGGACAACGCCGGTTACGGCCGCGACTGGTTCGCGCGGCCGGGTTACACGGGTGCATCGTCGTCGACGCCGGCGCCTTTGCCGGCCTTTGCGAACGAACAGCGTGCGGCTGAAACGGGTTTTCGCGTCGGCCAGCAGGTATTCCACACCAAGTTCGGCGAAGGCACGATCACCGCGCTGGAAGGCGGCGGCACCGATGCCAAGGCCCAGGTCAAATTCAAGCGGCACGGCGAGAAGTGGCTGGCGCTCGCGGTCGCTAAATTGCAGGCGGTCGAATGAGCACAGGTAGCATCGATTCACGCCGCGGTGGCGCACCGGTCTCGCATCGTCCGCTGGGCATTCTGGCGGCGTTGCCGCAGGAACTCGGTGATCTGATCGAAGCGATGCGCGCCGAATCCGGCGTACGCACCATCACGCACGGCCAGCGTGACTACCACCTCGGCACCGTGCACGGCACGGCTTGCGTCGTGACATTGGCGCGCGTCGGCAAGGTCGCGGCGTCGGCTACCGTCAGCGCGTTGATCCACGTGTTCGATGTCGAAGCGGTGGTGTTTACGGGTGTCGCCGGCGGCGTCGAGACTGAAGTGCGGGTTGGTGATATCGTCGTCGCTAACATGCTGATGCAGCACGATCTCGACGCGTCGCCGTTGTTTCCGCGCTTTGAAGTGCCGCTGCTCGGCGTGTCGCGTTTCTCAGCCGACGCGGCGCTTGCCGATCAACTGGCCGCGGCATGCGAGCGCTTTGTCGCCGAAGAAGGTGCCGCGTCGGCGGCGCGTTTCGGCACACGCGAACCGCGCGTGCATCGCGGCTTGATTATCAGCGGCGATCAGTTCGTCGCGAGTGCGGCGGGCGTCAAGGCGTTGCGCGATGCGCTGCCGGATGCGCTCGCGGTCGAGATGGAGGGCGCGGCAATCGCGCAGGTCTGCTACGAATACGGCGTACCGTGCGCGGTCGTGCGCACTATCTCGGACACCGCCGACGATCACGCGCCGCAATCGTTCGTGTCGTTTCTCACCGAGATCGCCGGGACGTATTCGAACGCGATTCTGAAGCGGTTTCTGGAAGCGCGCCAGGTGGCGTGATTTGCTCGCCGCCGCAGGTTCATCGTGATGATCCGTCGGCCCGCTAGCAATAAATCGAACGGGCGGCACACGAGTGCGTCGCCCGTTTATGGCACGAAAGGCCTAGTGCTTCGTTGAGTCTCCCAGCGCCTCGCGCACCTGCTGCAAAGCGAACGGGTCCTCGATCGTCGGCAGATCGCCCGGCTCGCGGCCTTCCGCCAGCGCCGCAATCGCACGGCGTAGCAACTTGCCGGAGCGCGTCTTCGGCAGCATCGACACCACCACTACGCGCGCCGGCCGCGCAATCGCGCCGAGATGGCGGTCGACGGTCGCGGTGAGTTCGGTTTCCAGCTTGGCCCGCGCCTTGTCGTCCGGGTAAGCCTGCGGATCGCGCAGCACGACGAAGGCCATCGCCGCCTGACCTTTGAGCGCATCGTTCACGCCGACCACGGCCACTTCCGCGACCGCCGCGTGGCTCGACAACGCTTCTTCGATCTCGCGCGTGCCGAGCCGATGGCCGGCAACGTTGATCACGTCGTCCGTGCGGCCGAGGATCGTGACGTAGCCGTCTTCGTCCTGAATACCCCAGTCAAAGGTCGAGTAGACCTGCTGGTTCGGCACGCTCGACCAGTACGTGCTGATAAATCGCTTGTCGTCGCCCCATACCGTGGACATGCAGCCAGGCGGCAGCGGGTAGCCCAGCGCGAGCACGCCTTTTTCGCCAGGCGGGCAGGGCTCGCCCGTCAGTTCGTTGCGCAAGGTCAGATTGAAACCCGCCGACGGTACGCCCGGCGAGCCGAATTTGGTGGGCAAGGCCTCGATGCCGCGCGGAATCGCCAGCATCGGCCAGCCGGTTTCGGTTTGCCAGTAGTTGTCGATCACGGGCTTGCCGAGCGCACCGGCGATCCAGCTGGCGGTCGGTTCGTCGAGCGGTTCGCCGGCGAGGAACAGGGTGCGCAGGCTCGACAGATCGGATTTTTTCAGCAGTGCCGGGTCCTGCTTTTTCAGCACGCGCAACGCGGTCGGCGCGGTGAACATCAGGTTGATTTTGTGCTGTTCGACGAGGCGCCACCAGATGCCGCCATCCGGGCGAATGGGCGTGCCTTCGTACATCACAGTGGTGAGCCCCGCGATCAGCGGCGCATAGACGATGTAGCTGTGGCCGACCACCCAGCCCACGTCCGAGGCGGTGAACATCGTGTCGCCGGGCTTGCCCTGAAAGATGTGTTCCATCGATGCCGCCAGCGCCACCGCATAGCCGCCGACGTCGCGCTGCACGCCCTTCGGCTTGCCCGTGGTGCCGGAGGTGTAGAGCACATACGACGGCTCGTTCGATTCGAGCCATTCGCACGGCACGTGCGCATCGAAGAACTGTTCGCGCAGCGGCTCGTAGGCGACGAGGTAGCTCGCGTTCAGGCGCTCCGGCGCGAGCTGGCGATCGATCAGCAAGACATGCGGAGTCTTGTGGGCGGCGCGCGCGAGCGCCTCGTCCATCAGAGGCGTGTAGTCGATCACCTTGCCGCCGCGCGCACCGGCGTCGGCCGTGACGATCAGCACAGGTTTCGCGTCATCGATGCGGGCCGCCAGATTGGGGGCCGCGAAGCCGCCGAACACCACCGAGTGAATCGCACCGAGCCGCGCGCATGCGAGCATCGCGAACAGCGCTTCGGGGATCATCGGCAGGTAAAGCAGCACGACGTCGCCGCGCTTCACACCCAATGAGCGCATCACCGCGGCCATGCGGTTGATTTCGGCATGCAGCTCGGCGTAGGTATAACGCCGCTCGATACCGGTTTCCGTCGACACATACACCAGCGCGTTTTGCTGCGCCCGTTCCGCCAGATGCCGGTCCACCGCGTTATGGCACAGGTTCGTGCGGCCGCCGACGAACCAGCGCGCGAACGGCGGATTCGAGCGATCGAGCACGGTATCGAACGGGGTTTGCCAATGAATCCGCTGCGCCTGCTCACGCCAGAACGCTTCGGGTTGCTCAATCGAACGACGGTGGAAGTCGCGGTAGGTGGTCATCGGCGGCGATCCTTCTGCTGCGTGAGTGAACGGTTGGCGAGTCGTACGACGCCGGGGCGT
The DNA here is from genome assembly GCF_059567945.1 of Paraburkholderia sp. BGA-UO-ETr-F12. Taxonomy (NCBI): domain Bacteria; kingdom Pseudomonadati; phylum Pseudomonadota; class Betaproteobacteria; order Burkholderiales; family Burkholderiaceae; genus Paraburkholderia; species Paraburkholderia sp. BGA-UO-ETr-F12. The sequence continues at coordinate 11,591 of NZ_JCAQOZ010000058.1, forward strand.
GGCGAGAGAGCGGTACGACTATCCGCACAAGGATAGTGCAGGCGCGGCGGTGCGGACAACGCGGGTTCACCATGAGCGGGGACAATAAAAAAGGCGCCGCGGCGCCTTTTTTTTCATTCACTTGCGGACAGTCAAAGCCATCATGCTTTCGCGCGCTTGCCTTCGACATCCGGCAGGAACACCGTCAGCACGCCGATCAGCGGCAGGAACGAGCAGACCTTGTACACATAGGTGATGCTGGTCGCGTCGGCCAACTGCCCGAGCACGGCGGCGCCGACCCCGCCCATGCCGAACGCGAAACCGAAGAAGAGGCCGGCAACCATCCCCACCTTGCCGGGGATCAACTCCTGCGCATAGACGAGGATCGCCGAGAACGCCGAGGCCAGCACGATACCGATGATCACCGTCAGCACGCCGGTCCAGAACAGGTTGGCGTAGGGCAGCAGCAGCGTGAACGGCGCAACGCCGAGAATCGACACCCAGATCACGTACTTGCGGCCGATCCGGTCGCCGATCGGACCGCCGATCACCGTGCCTGCCGCGACTGCGGCGAGGAACACGAACAGATGGACCTGCGCGGCCTGCACCGGCAGATGGAACTTGTCGATCAGATAGAACGTGAAATAGCTGTTGATGCTGGCGAGGTAGAAGTACTTCGAGAACACCAGCAGCATCAGCACGGCCATCGCGAACATGACCTGATTGCGCGACAGGGTCGCGTGACCGGCCTGGCTACGCGTCTTTTTCACAGCGGGATGTTGCTTGTACCAGCGGCCGATCTGCGCGAGCACGACGATCGCGACCAGCGCGGCCACCGAAAACCACGCGATGCTGCGCTGGCCATGCGGGATCACGATCAACGCGGCGAGCAACGGCCCGAGCGACGAACCCGCATTGCCGCCCACCTGGAACAGCGACTGCGCGAGGCCGTGTTTGCCGCCCGACGCCAGACGTGCCACGCGCGACGATTCCGGATGAAACACCGACGAGCCGCAACCGACTAGCGCCGCGGCCACCAGCAGCACGCCGAAACTCGGCGCGACCGACATCAGCAGCAGGCCGGCGAGCGTGAAGCCCATGCCGACAGGCAGCGAATACGGCTTTGGATGCTTGTCGGTATAGCTGCCGACCAGCGGTTGCAGCAAAGAAGCAGTGATCTGATAGGTCAGCGTAATCAGCCCGATCTGCCCGAACGACAGCGAGAAGTTGTCTTTCAGCATCGGGTAGATCGCCAGAATCAACGACTGGATCATGTCGTTGAGCAGATGCGAAAAGCTGATCGCGCCCAGCACCGAGTAGACCGTGCGCTGGACTTTGGCGGCAGGGGCGGCTGCACTGGCGGGAGAGGCTGATGCGCCGGCGAGGGCGCTTTTTTCGAGGCTCGTTTCCATACGCTAGATGAGAGAGAAAAAAGGGTGAAAGGTCGTGATTTCTGGCTGCCGGCGTTCGGCTACTGACGCGTCGGCATTCCTCCGGGTCGCTTGCCGGTTAGACGGAAAGCGAGCGCTGCGGCATTTCGACGCGATGTCCGGGTTTGTCAGCTATTTGTCGAAGTTTAATGTGGCTTCGGCTAAATGTAAGGACAAGTTTTGTCGCGAATCGGACACGTCCGAGCGGCGCGGTGCCTGCGGCTGCCTCGAAATTGGCCCTCTGGTGCACCGCAGCGGTGCTTTCGGCCGGTGTGTTGCCATTGCCACGGATGATTGGCAAGCCCTCTGATAAATGCGGTTTTGCGATTTTTGGCCATGTATAAAGCGGTCGCGGGCGCGAAGCTTACAAAGCGGCGCGTCGAGGACCGGGCATGACGATTGGCTGACACGAGCGGCGTTAAAGATCGCGGACGTTTATGCCGTAGACCCGGAGAGATAAGCATTAATGCCGGAACCGACCTTTCCGGCAGTCGATACGCGGGGACGAGGAATATGAAAGCAGTTTCGCTGGGTGGCCAGACGGGCGCGGGGTTCGTACCGGAAGGGGAAGCGGCGGGCAAGCCGTCACATGGGCAGGAGGGCCGTTCGCGCGCCGTGCGGCTCAAGGGTTTGTCGGTGAAGGCGACGTTGCGGCTTGCCTTTGCCGTGCTCCTGATCGGCACCCTCGTCATCGGCATATTTTCGCTGACCCAGATCAGCCGCCTGAACGCTTCCGCGCAATCGATCTACGACCAGGGACACGTGGCGAGCCGCGCTGCCGAAGAGGCGCGCGGCCACATGCTGCGTGCGAGCCGTGCACAGAAGATGCTGCTCACCGCGACCACGGCCAAGGAGCGCGACGACCTCGGCGCCGACATCGACAAGGGCCTGAACGGTCTCGGCACGGAACTCGGTACGCTGCAACAGTACGTCGACACGTCCGATGCGAAGGCGGTCGACCAGCAGAAGAAATTTGCCGCGGCCGTTGCAGTGTGGAGCGGCCACTTGCGCGATTTCGTGAAGCTCGTGAAGGCGCAACCGCTCGATCTTTCGCAGATGAACTGGCAGGTCGGCACGCAGGACGTATCGTTGCTGGTCGAGACTGGCAAGCTTGAAAAACTCGTCGACGAACTCGTTGCAGAGCGCGGCACGGCTGCCAAGGCGACGATCGAGGCATCGGGCTTTATTTTCCATTCGTCGTTCGTGATGATCGCCGTGATGACGGTTGGACTGATCGCCTTGGCGTTCAGCATTAGCGAGTGGGTGGTGCGCCGCCTTGCCGGCCAGCTTGGCGGCGAGCCTGCCTACGCCAAGGAAATTGCGAGCCGGATTGCTGCGGGCGACTTATCGAATCAGATCGTGCTGGGCCGCAAGGACAAGTCGAGCATGCTGTACGCGCTGCACGACATGCAAAGCGGCCTTGCGACGACGGTCTCCGACATCGCGTCGAGTGCCGACGCGATTGCGACGGCGTCGGGCGAAATCTCGATGGGCAATCTCGACTTGTCGCAGCGTACGGAGCAGCAGGCGATGGCGCTTGAGCGGACGGCGAGCAGCATGGAGCAGTTGACCTCGACGGTGCGACAGAACGCCGACAACGCGAAGCAGGCGAGCACCTTGGCCAACAACGCATCGGAGATAGCGGAGAAGGGCGGTGCTGTAGTAAGCCGTGTGGTGGCGACGATGAACGAGATCAACGACAGCGCGCGAAGCATTGGCGACATCATTGGCGTGATTGAGGGAATTGCATTCCAGACCAATATTCTCGCGTTGAACGCGGCGGTGGAAGCTGCCCGAGCTGGCGAAGAGGGTCGGGGATTCTCGGTAGTCGCGGCCGAAGTGCGCAATCTCGCGCAGCGCAGCGCGGCGGCCGCGAAGGAGATCAAGGGGTTGATCAGTACGTCGGTGGAGCGGGTGAGTAATGGCTCGACGTTGGCGGCGGACGCTGGTCAGACGATGGATGAAGTGGTGAAGGCGGTGAAGCGCGTGACGGACATCATGGGCGAGATTTCGGCGGCGTCGTCCGAGCAAAGCGCGGGGATTGAGGAGATCAACCTGGCGGTAACGCAGATGGATTCCGGCACGCAGCAGAACGCAGCGCTGGTGGAGCAGGCAACCGCGGCTGCCCGATCACTGGACGACCAGGCCCGCGGCCTGAAGCAGATGGTTGGAAAGTTCAGGTTATAAAACGCCAAACCACCGCGTGCGAAAGCCCACGAACGAACTACCGCGTCGGCGCGCGCAGCGCCGCCGGAAGTATGACTGCCTTGTCACTGAGGCGGAATGTGCGAGAACACAGATTCCAGATGCACCACTACCGCGGCTGTGCGGGGGACCCGCTTAAGAATTAGCGGTGTAAAGCCGCTTTCTTTTGCCTACTTTTCTTTGCGGCCGGCAAAGAAAAGTAGGTGCCGCCCCGCACAGGGGCAACGCCAATAGACCACTAAGAAAACAAGGAAAGGCCAACACCCCCCAAGCCCAGCCAAAACAAAACAGGCGCCTCCCAGGCAAAAAAAAGAGCACCTCAGCTAGGCTTAACAACCACAGTACAAGTAATCCCAGCAGCCAGCACAACCCCATCGGGCACAGAATCAATCCTCACCCGCACGGGCACGCGCTGCGCCAACCGAACCCAGTTGAAGGTTGGATTCACATCAGCAAGCAGCTCACGGCTTTCAGGATTATCGCGATCATAAATCCCTCGAGAGATGCTCTCGACATGCCCTTGCAGCGTCCCCCCACTCATAAGCCGAACTTCAGCCTTATCGCCGATGCGAACATGAGGCAGCTTGGTCTCTTCAAAATACCCATAAACCCAGAACGAGTGACTATCGACGATCGCCAGTTTGGCGGCCCCGGCCGTGGCATAGTCACCGCGAAAGACGTTCAGATTAGTGACATACCCATCAACCGGCGAGACCACCCGAGTCCGCTCGAGATTCAACTTCGCGGCATCGAGCGCGGCCAAAGCCTGCTGATAGGAAGCCTCAGCAGCAGAAGCGGTGTGCGTCGCATTCTCACGGCTTTCTTTGGACACAACCAAAGCATCCATATCCGCCCGCCGCTGCGCATCATCGCGCTTCATCTGCAACTCGGCCTTACGCGCGGCAACGGCAGCCTGCGCCTGCTCAACAGCAATCTGATAGTGCGAAGGATCGATCTGCATCAACAGATCCCCCTTCTTGACCAGTTGGTTATCCTTAACAGGCAAATCAACAACCGCGCCAGACACATCAGGCGCCACATTGACAATCTCAGCGCGCACGCGCCCATCGCGAGTCCACGGTTCATCCATGTAATGAACCCACAACACGCGCCCAATCAAAATCGCGACGATAAAAATAATGGCTGTCGCGACGAAGCCAACAATATTTCGGATGGTCATGTTTCGACTCTGATCAACGATAAACGGCAAGACCCAGCACGCCGCACACACACACGAGCAAACTGGCCCGGAACAAGGACGGATGCCACACCACGCGATACAGGCCCGTATAGGCAATCACGCGGTCCAGCATCCAGGTAAGCGCGGCGCCCGCGACGAACAGCAGCACAATGGCCGGCACGTAGGCGTCGAATACGGCGATATCACGTGGCATGACGAACTCCTTCTGACGCGTCGGCACGTCCGTTCACCAGCGGTTCAAGCGGCGATTGCGGATCGAGCAGCGCGGTACGAATGAAATGCAGTTGACTCAGAATGCGTTGCAACTGATGCCGCTCCTCACGCGGCGGCGTGAAGGTCGCCATCATCAGTTGAACCGCGCCGATAGCGTCGACGGTTGCGGACAGCGCGCGGTCGAAGCGGTCCGCGCGTGGCCGTTCGAACAGCGCAGTCAGCGCATCGCGCATCGCGCGCAAGCTGACCCGCCACGGCATCGACTTCGCATAGCGCGCGTCGGCGGGCAGCGCCGCCACTTCGCGGCGCAGATCGATCATCGCGTTGCCCACTTCGAGTACCGAAAAGAGCCAGCGCAAGGTGTCGCGCTTGAGTTCGGGTTCGTTCTGCGCGAGCGCGTTGATCTGGAACATCAGATCGCGTGCGCCGCTCTCGAAGCGCGAACGCACCCGCCGCATGCCCGCGCGGCTCGCCAGCGTGACCTGACGGCGCAGGTCCACCAGCAGACGGTTGCGCAGCCACGGCGTCGAAGGCGGCAGCATCACCGCGAAGGCAAGCGCGCAGACCAGCATCGACAGCACCAGCGCGATCGCGTCGTTGATGGTGCCGCTCGGGTCGTAGTGAATCAGGTTGTCGGGGCCGGCCAGGAAGCAGAAGAAAATGCAATAGCCGACGCCGTAGCCGGCCAGCGCCGGGCGCGTCGTCATGAATACGCCGAGCAGCAGGAATGGCGTGAGCGCCGCGCACAGCAGCGGGAAACCGTCGATATGCGGATACACGCCGTACACCGCGATCATGCCCATTACCGAGGCGACCAGCGTGCCGCCGGCCATCTGGAACGCCGTGCGCTTCGGATTCGGCGACGACGACGCCAGCGCGCATACCGCCGCGGCATCCAGCGTCAAGGTCGAGCCGCTCGGCCACGCGGTCGCGATCCAGAATGCGCCGAGCACGATCATGACGATGGTGGCGCGCAAGCCGGCGACGCTCGCGGCGATCGCGTTGGTCTTAGGTTCGTAACGCTCGATCCAGCGCTCGCGTTCGTGCGTGTCGACCGCAAGCGAGGCATAGGTGGCCGCGTACGCGTGCAGATCGTCGATGAAGCGGTACAGCAGTTCGGCACCGGTGTCGAAGTCGAGCAGCGGCGCGTCCGGCTGCGTTTCCAGCGCGGCGCGGGTCTCGCGTACCCGCTTGGGCAGCGCGGCCTTGTACACGTCGAGTTGCGCGGCGGCGTGGGCCGCGTCGGCGGCGCTCAACACCGGTTCGCCGGATTTCGCCAGCAACGGGGCGATTTCCTTGAAGTACGGCTCCAGCGCTTCGACCGCGATGGTCGCGCCGTTCGTGTTCGTATCGCGCAGCCGGTTCATCAGTTGATGCAGCGCGTGAAAGCGCGTCGAGGCGGTCATGAATTCGCTGTTCAGACGCGCCAGACGGCCGCCGCGCATCCGCGAATCGGGGCCTTCGAACACGGCGACACTGCGCGCCGCTTCGAAACCGACGATGTCCGCGACAAAGCGCGCGTTGGTCGCTTCGATCTGCGCGCGGTCGTTGCGGCCGGCCAACGAGGTCGACACGTACTCGACGAAGGCCGAGAAACGCGCGCGCACCGTGCCGCGCATCTGCAGGCCGGTGAATTGCGGAAACACGAGGCCGCTAACCGCGCCCGCGCAGAGAATGCCGACCACCACTTCGGCCACCCGCGTGAGCGCGCTCAAAAACGCGCCGTCCGGATGCTGCGAGGCCGGAATGCCGATCAGCGCGGCGGTGTAGCCGGCCAGCACGAAACCATACGACCTGAAGTTGCGGTTGCGCGCTGCGCCGGCCGTGCAGATGCCGACCCAGATCGCGGTTGTGACGATGAACAGTTCGGGCTGCTGCGCGAACAGACCGATCAACGCGAGCATCACGACGAGGCCGACGAGCGTGCCGCAGATCCGGTAGAAACTCTTGGCGAACACCATCCCGCTTTGCGGCTGCATGACGATGAACACGGTGGTCATGGCGGTGCGCGGCTGCGGCAGGTCGAGTTTCATCGCGATGCCGAGCGCCAGAAAGCAGGCGGCGAGCGCTTTGAACAGATAGACCCAGGTGAGGCCATCGGTGCGCGCCCAGTCGGCGGCAGCGGAGTACAGCGCGGCAAACGACGCCGGGCGTGAGGCGGGAGAGGGGGAGGCTGACATGGCCGGCTTCCTTACTCAGCCGCGGGCGCGTTGGCGGACGGCCCCTGTGCGTGCGTGCTGCCGGCCAGGGCTGGCGCCGGCGCGCTGGCCCCGGCACGCTCAGTCGAGGCCGTTTGCGCCGATGCGCCCGATGCAGCCGCAGGCGCCACAGCCGCCGGCTGGCCTTTGCCCTTGCCATGCGCCGGCAGCGTCTCGTTAGCTTGCGGTCCGTTGGCGGGTTCGTCGAGTCCGCCGCCGAGAGCCGTGACCAGCGACGCGTGCGCCGCGAGCCGCTCGGCCTGAATCTTCGCGACGCCTTCCTGCGCGCGCAGCAACTGGCTCTGCGCGATCAGCACATTCAGATAGTCAGTCAAACCGCGCCGATAACCTTCGCGCGACAGATCGTAATTCTTGCGAGCCGCCGCGACCGAACGGTCGGCGTCCTCGGCCTGGGTGGCGAGCGAACGGATCCGGATCACCTGATCGGAGATATCCTTCAGCGCGCCGACGATCGACTGGTTATAGCGGTCGACCGCCTCGTCGTACCCCGCCGACGCCGCCCCGAGTTGCGAGCGCAGCCGGCCGCCGTCGAAGATCGGCAGCGACAATGCCGGACCCGCGCTCCAGCTATGCGATGGGTCTTTCAGGAACTGGAACAGCGGCCCCATGGCCGCATAACCGCCGATCGACGCCAGCAGGTTGATGTCCGGATAAAAACTGGCCTTGGCGACGTCGATGCCGCGCGCTTGCGCCGCGACCGTCCAGCGCGCCGCGACCACGTCCGGCCGATGGCCGATCAGATCCGCGGGCAGGGCGCTCGGCAGGGCGGCGGGGGCGTTGTCGAGCGCGAGCGTCGGACGCTGGATCGTGTCGCCGGCGCCCGGACCCTTGCCGGCCAGTGCGGCGAGTTGATTGCGGCCGAGCGCGATCTTTTCCTCGAGCGCGTCGATCTGGCGTTCGTATTCCGGCATCGGCGTTTGCGCCTGGCTCACTTCGAGCTGCGTGCCGATGCCGCCTTTCAGACGCCGGTTCGCCAGGTCGACGATCTGCTGCTGTTGCTGCAGCGTGGACCTGGCGATATCGAGCAGCGCGTAGTTCATCGACAGCTCGATGTAGGTGCGCACCACGTTGCCTTCGAGTTCGAGCTGGGCGGCGCGGAAGTCCGCTGCGCTCGCGTGGGCGGCGTCGAGTGCGCGCTCGGCGGCGTTCTTGTCCTTGCCCCAGATGTCGAGGTTGTACGACAGACCCAGCGTACCAGTGTTGTTCCACGACTGCTCGCCCGCGAGCGGACCCGGGCCGTAGTAGAGGTTGTCGGCCCATTTCTGACGCTGGATCGACAGACTGCCGTTGACTTGCGGCGAGAGCGCCGAACGGGCGACGCCTGCCATCGATACTGCTTCGCGCACGCGCGCCTGGGCGACAGCGAGGCTCGGATTGCCCGCCTGCGCGGCTTCGACCCATGCGTTGAGTTGCGGATCGTTATAGGCGCGCCACCAGTCGGCGGCGGGCCATTGAGCGTCCGCATTGGCCGCCCGGATGGCGTTGCCCGCATCGAGCGATGAAGGCTCGATTCCGCGATCGTGCGGCGCGATGCCTCCGGTACTTGCACAGCCGGCGATTGTTAATAGGATCGTAAGAACCGCGGCTGCGGCGATCCCTTTCTGTACCGGAGACTGCACGATTTCCTCCAAAATTGGCTATAGAAGCATGTGCGCCATTATATTTTTTGATTGATTGAGGAATAACCGGTAAAGATGCAAGGCATTTTTACGGAATATGAGACAATCGCCTTTGCGAATCATGTAACAATCGCTGCCGATCATTCGCAATTATGTTGCGACTATGTTGTAGGGGACCGGGGTAAGCGCTTTGCATGGCCGACAGCTAAAGCGCCAACTCCGGATCGACAAGGAAAAGTATGGATACGCTTCAAAACATGCGCGTATTTGTCCGTGTCGTGGAAGCGGGCAGCTTCACGGGTGCCGCGCAGCACCTGAACACGACCACGGCGTACGCTTCGCGCGCGGTTTCCGATCTGGAAGCGCATTTGCGCACGCGCCTGTTGAACCGCACGACGCGCCGCATCGCGTTGACCGAGGCGGGTGAGCGCTATCTGCAGCGCTGCGAGCAGATTCTCGCGTACGTGGATCAGGCGGAAGCGGAGGCCAGCGACGCCCACGCGCGTCCGTCCGGCAAGCTTAAGGTGCATGCGATGACGAGCTTCGGCCAGCATTATGTGGTGCCGGCGGTGGGCCGCTATCAGGAGCGCTATCCGGACGTGCATATCGAACTGACGCTCGCGCAGCGTATGCCCGATCTGCTGGACGAAGGTTTCGACGTGTCGCTCACACTCGCAACCGGCTTGCCGGATTCGGGGCTGGTGTCGCAGCGCCTCGGCAGCGCGTTCAGTATCGCCTGCGCGTCGCCGGCTTATCTGCAGCGGCATGGCGTGCCTCAAACGCCCGCGGACCTCGCGCAGCACACTTGCCTGCAAATGGTCACGCCGGTGTTTCCCGCCGACAGATGGACTTTCGACGGCCCGAACGGCGAGGAAACGATCGTTCTGGGCCCGGCCACCTTCCAGGTGAATGTCGCCGAAGCGATGGCAGTCGCGGTGTGTAACGGAATGGGCATCGGACTGATTCCGATCTATTCGGCGATCAGCGGCTTGCGCAGCGGCGAACTCGTGTGGCTGTTGCCGGAATACACGTCGCAGGAAATGAACCTGTACGCGCTGTATCCGTCGCGGCAGTATCTGGACGCGAAAATTCGCACCTGGGTCGAATTTCTGCGCGACGAATTGCCGGCCACGCTGGCCGTCGATCAGGAAGAGTTGCGCCAGTTCGCGCGAGGCTGAAGCCGCGCCGCGCGGGCGGTTGACCTTGATTGACGAGGCCGCGCAAAGGGCCGTGATAGCCTGTTACATAAGCGCCGCGCCGCAACATTTTCTTACTTCTGCGCCGCGGTCGATTTGCTAACGTGTGGTTTCACGCGCTGCCGCATTCTGCCGGACGTGTTCAATTCGCCGCTGTTCGGCAAACTGCAACAACCGCAACAATTAGGACGAGGAATTCATGGATACGCATCTGATGATCGGCGTGGCCGTCATGCTGGGACTGATTGGAATCGCCGCATCGCGCGATCTGCTGCGCCGCCTGCGCGACCAGCAGCCGCAACTGGTGCCGGTTAAGGTCGAACGTCCCGATTCGCAAGGGCAACGGCGCGATCGTTGAGGCTTGTCAGTCTGTTTCGATCCGCGTTCTGTGGTTCATTTCGTAGGTTCAAACCAGCGCTTCGATCAGACCCGGCTCGTCGTTGAGCGTGCGGTCCACCTCGAGGCTCACCCGATGCCAGCGAAATCGCGCGTCGGGTAGACAGGCACCTTGTACGAGTTGTCCGAGTTCGTCGACAGGCAGAGCCGGGTCTAGCCAGCGGCGCGCCGCTTCGGGCGCGAACGCAAGCGGGCGTTGACCGTGTACGTCGACGAGACCCGCGTCGGCGGTGGCCGTCACGATCACCAATCCCATGCCTTCCGTTTGCGGTTCTGTGCCGCGTACGCTCGACAGGGCCGCGAGGTACATCGGTGCATCGCTTTTCAGATGCACAAAATAGGGCTGGCGGACCGTTGCGTCGGCTTGCCCCGTGTGATCCCCGCTTGATGCTCGTGGCGCCGTTTCCATGCGCCACTCGAACCAGCCATCCGCCGGCACCAAAACCCGTCCGGTTTTCCACAAATCTTTGAAGTAGCGCGTGTGCGGCGCGGTTTCGGCGCGCGCGTTGATCGTCGCCGGCAGATGTTGCGCGCGCGCCCAGTCCGGGCAATAACCCCAGTGGATCGCACGCAGCGTTTGGTCTGGGTAAATCGCGAGCGGATGAGTGCCCGGCGCGAGGTTGTAGCCGGGGCGGCGATCGGCGGCGTCGAACAGCATCAGCGGGTCGGCGAGACCAAGCTGCTGTGTGTACAGATGCGGATCGCGGTACTGGCTGATTCGACCACACATGAGCGACACCTCCGGAGATCGCCGGTCCAAACCCGACCCGCACCCGACAATAACCCCAGCGTAGTGCGTGGCGCTCAGCCGCGCTACCCAGATCGGCCCCAAGCCGCCGCTATATCTCGACGACCTTGTCCCACGTGAATTGCGGATTTTCCAACTGACCGGTGCGCCGGTCCAGGTAGCCGCGTGGATTGCACACCACGCGCGTGCCGTTCACGGTGTAATCGAACGGCGTATGCGTATGCCCGTGAATCCACAGGGCGACAGGCGCGCGCACCAGCTCCGGCAAATGATTGACGAACCCGGCCGAAACGCGATCTTCCGCGTAGCGCTCGGCCAGACTCAAGCGGTGCGGTGCGTGATGCGTGACGACGATCGTCTTGCCCTCGAATGGTTGCGCCAGTTCGCTTTCGAGCCAGGCGCGCGCTTTCCGGTGCAGCGCGAGGGAATCGTCAGGCGTGAAGTCGCGCGCCGAATCCTCGGTGTCGTGCGGCCAGTTCATCTGGATCAGGCCGCGGAAGTCGAGCATCACCCGGCGCGATGCGTCGATGCAGCCAGCGAGCGTGTCAGGATCCGCGCCGTATAACGCGAAGTCGGTCCACAAGGTGGTGCCGAGCACGCGCCAACGGCCTTGCGGGTCGACCAGCGCGGCATTGTTCAGTACATGCACGTTGTCGACTTGCGCGGCTGCATCGTAGAGGGCGGCTTCGAGCGCGCCGAATTCGCCGTCGTAATACTCATGATTGCCGGGCACGTAGACGACCGGCACGGCGCCGTCGAAGGTTTGCGCGGCCCAGCGCGGGCCCGCTGCATGATTATGGATGTCGCCGGCCAGCACGATCAGATCCGCCTGCGCATGCGGGATCAGCTCGGGCTCATCGTATTCCAGATGCAGATCGGACAGCACTCGAATCTTCACGACGACGACTCCTGCAATGGGCCTCGCACCAACGGCGACGGCTGCAAACTCTAGCGTAGCACCTTGCCCGGGTTCATCAGGTTCAGCGGGTCGAGTGCGTGCTTGAGCGCGCGCATCATTTGCACTTCGACGTCCTGTTTGTAATGCATTGCCTCGTCGATCTTCAACTGGCCGAGCCCGTGTTCCGCGCTGATGCTGCCACGATGCCGGTGCACGCTGTCGTAGACGATCTGGTTGATCGGACTTTGCCAGGCCTTGAGAAACGCTTTCGCATCGACACCTTCGGGCGCCTGCACGTTGTAGTGCAGATTACCGTCGCCGAGATGGCCGAACGTGACCATTCGCACGCCCGGCACGGCCTGCGCGATCGCTGCATCGGTTTCCTCGATGAAGTGGCCGATGCGCGAGATCGGCACCGCAATATCGTGCTTGATGTTCAGACCTTCCTCAGCCTGCGCGAGCGGGATGTGTTCGCGCAGATTCCAGAATGCCCGCGATTGCGTGAGGTTCTCAGCGACCACCGCGTCTTCGACCAGACCTTGTTCGAGCGCGGTTTCCATCAGACGCTCGAACAGGCCGCGCGCGTGCGCCTCGCTTTCGCTGTCCGACAGTTCCAGCAGCACGACCTGCGCGTGCGTTTCGGCGAACGGATAGCGCATCTGTTCGAAGTGCCGCCCCACTAGCCGCAGACAGAAATCCGACATCAGTTCGAAGCCGGTCAGCAGCGGCCCGGCGACGCGTTGCGTGAGCGTGAGGAAGTCGAGCGCCGCGTGCGGCGACGCGAGCGCGGCAAGCGCCGTGACACGCGCGGCCGGCTGCGGATGCAGCTTGAGCACGGCGGCGGTGATGATGCCGAGCGTGCCTTCCGCGCCGATGAACAGATCGCGCAGATCGTAGCCGGTGTTGTCCTTGCGCAAACCGCGCAGGCCGTCCCAGAGTTCGCCTTGCGGCGTGACCACTTCGAGGCCGAGGCACAGCTCGCGCGTGTTGCCGTAGCGCAGTACGCCGGTGCCGCCCGCGTTGGTGGCGAGATTGCCGCCGATCGTGCAACTGCCTTCGGCGGCGAGGCTCAGGGGAAACAGGCGGCCGGCTTCTTCAGCGTGCTTTTGCACTTCGGCAAGGATGACGCCGGCTTCGACTGTGATCGTGTTGTTGTGCGGATCGATGTCGCGCACCCGGTTCAGACGCCGCAGACTGATCACGGCCTGCGCGCCGCTTGCATCCGGCGTGGCGCCGCCGGCCAGACCGGTGTTTCCGCCTTGCGGCACCAGCGCGACGCGATGCTCGACGGCGAGTTTGACGAGCGCTGCAACCTCGTCAGGCGCGGCCGGACAGAGCACCGCGCAGGCGGTGCCGGTGTAGCGGCGGCGCCAGTCGGTGAGGTAAGGGGCGGTGTCATGCGGGTCGGTCAGCACGTGGGCGGTGCCGATGGCATCGCGGCAAGCGGTGAGGAAAGCGGCTTGGGTCATATTGGTCGGTCAGGAAATTCGGCGGAGCTTGACGGGTGGGCTATCTGGCAGGTGGCCCGGGAAGCACGATTCTCATCGCGAGCTTTCCTCGGTCTGCCCGGTGTTCAGTCTGGCGTTCCCGGTTGCAGCCTGCCGCGCTGCCCGTTTGGCCGCGCGCTTGAACGGCGCGACGTAGGCGAGCGTGCAGATGAAGAAAACGACGGCGAGGGCGGCTTCGAGCCAGCCGAGGCGGGCGCTCAGACCGGGGTCGCTCCAACCACGCACGATGCCCTCCGCAAAGTACAGCAGGATCAGCATCGACGCCCATTGCAGCGTGTAAAGCCGGTGCCGCCACACGCCGGGCAGGGCGAGCAGCAACGGCACGGCTTTGAGCACCAGCGCCGAGCCGCCCGGACGCAGCGGCGCGAGCCACCATTCCCACGCGACGGACAGCGCGATCAGCGTGAGCAGGCTGGCGGTGGCGCCGAAAGCCGCGGCGCGGTTTTGCTGCACAGGCATGGTGGTTGCGCGCATGGGAGCGTTCGTTGCTGAATCCGCGGGAGACGAGCCGGCGTGTTGCGCGTTGCTGCCGCTTACGCGCATCCCGGCATGCGAATCGTTCGAGGCCTTTGGCGCAGTCGGCTCGCTCACGGCCGTTCGCTCATAGACGCCGCCGTACGGGCAACGCGCGCGCCGAGCGCAATCGCAAGCGTTTTCTCGTCGGCGGAGATGCCTTGTTCGGCCGTGCCCGCGCGCGCGAAATGCGACGCGCCGTAGGGGGTGCCGCCGGTTTGCGTGGTGGAGAGCGTGCTCTCGGAGTACGGAATCCCGACGATCAGCATGCCGTGATGCAAAAGCGGCAGCATCATGGACAACAGCGTCGACTCTTGGCCGCCGTGCAGGCTGCCCGTGGAGGTAAACACGCAAGCCGGTTTGCCGGACAGCGCGCCCGAAAGCCACTGCGGCGTGGTGCCGTCGAGGAAGTATTTCAGCGACGCGGCCATGTTGCCGAAGCGGGTGGGCGAACCGAGCGCGAGGCCCGCGCATTCTTCGAGATCGCGCAGCTCGACGTAGGGCGGCCCTTCAGCGGGAATATCCGGCTGGGTCGCTTCGCAGACGGTGGAAACCGCCGGTACGGTGCGCACGCGCGCCTGCATGCCGGGGACGCTGTCGACGCCGTGCGCGATCGCCAGCGCAAGCTCGCGCGTGGCGCCGTGACGGCTGTAATAGAGCACGAGAATGTCTTTCATAGGCCTCATCGGTGAACGGGTATTATAGGGGCTGGGTCCGCTGTAGAGGCCATCCATAGCCATTCGGCCAGGCTTCGCGCACGGTCCTGAAACACTGTTTGATAAAGCAGGGAGGTAAGAAGGTGGGTGTGTTGTCCAGGGTGCGTTTCGATCTCGACAAGCTCAAACGACTCGCGCAGTTTGCCGCGAAGCGCAGCAGCGAAGACCGCATTCCGCAGGTGGCCGGCAGCCTCACGTTCACCACCATGCTCGCGCTCGTGCCGCTCGCCACGGTCGCGTTCGCGCTATTCACCGCGTTTCCGATTTTCAGCTCGTTTCAGATGTCGCTGCAGATTTTCCTTGCCGATCATCTGATGCCCGCGCAGCTCAACACTCAGATTTTCAATTACCTGAACCAGTTCGCGTCGAAGGCGAAAGGGTTGACGACCATCGGCATGATTTTTCTGTTTGTCACCGCCGTCATGACGATGATGACGGTGGAATCCGCTTTCAACGTGATCTGGCGGGTGCGCAAGGCGCGGCCGATCGCGCAGCGCATTCTGGTCTACTGGGCGATCATCACGCTGGGTCCGATTCTGATCGGCGTGAGCCTGTCGATGTCGTCCTATCTGTTCACGCGCTCCATGGCGTTCACGGCCGCTCAACATATTCCGCCGGTGATCGACTGGGCGTTGACCAGTGCCGTGCTGCCATTGACGGCACTCGCCTTCACGATGCTTTACGTGTTTCTGCCGAATTGTCGGGTCGAATGGCGCGACGCGGTGATCGGCGGGGTTGCTGCCGCGATCGCCTTCGAACTCGCCAAGCGCGGCTTTGGCTATTACGTACGCCGGATTCCCACCTATACCGCGGTGTACGGTGCGTTTGCTGCCGTGCCGCTATTCCTGCTGTGGATGTATCTATGCTGGTTCATTGCGCTGGCCGGCGCAATGATCGCATCGGCGTTACCTGCGATTCGCATAGGGCAGTTTCACCGGCCGACGTTCGAGGGCAGCGATCTGTTCGATTCGCTTGAACTTCTCGCGCGGCTCTCGGAAGCGCGCGACGCGGGTAAGCGTGGCTACACGGTGCAGGAACTTTCCAGGATGCTTCGCCGCGAGATGGATACCACGGTCAATCTGCTGCAAAAGCTCGAGGAGATCGAATGGATTGCGCGCTTGCAGGAGGACGGTACGCGGCCGCATTTCCTGTTGCTGGCAAATCCGGCGCAGATTACGGTTGAGCGTCTGTTCGACCTGTTTGTGATCGATCGCGCGGAGCTCGAATATCAGCTTGAACTGAACTCCACGCGGGTGGATGGCCAGATGCTTCTGACGGCGCTGGAAAACGACAAACTGAAGGTGACGCTCGCTACGCTGCTGGCGGCGCGTGCTGCCGCGCGGGCGGCGCGCGCTCGGGAAGACGAACAGGCCGCTTCTTCAATGCCGCATCAGGCTGCTTGAGCGGGGTGCCGGGAGCGGGCGCAATCCGATCGCCGCTTGATCACCACTTGATCGCCATCTACAGCGAAATCTTCCCCACACAGATGTCCTTGAACATCACCCAATCGCCCATCAGGCTATAAAGCGGATGCCGGAAGGTCGCCGGCCTGTTTTTCTCGAAGAAGAAATGCCCGACCCAGGCAAAGCCATATCCGCAGATAACAGCAGCCGGCAGCCATAGCCAGTTACCGGTGGCGAGCGCCATGGCGAGGCAACCGATTACGCCGAGCGATCCCACGAAATGCAGCCGCCGCGACACCGTATTGCGATGCTCGCTCAGATAGTACGGATAGAACTCCGCGAAACTCGCGAAGTGATCGGTATGTGCGGTTTGAGCCATTGCGGCCTCCGAATGTCGACGCTACTCGATTCCGTGCCCGTCGCTCTCTTTACGTCTTGTACTTCCACTACTTCTGCTACTTCGTCGCGCCGGATGCCCGCAGCGCGCTTGAAACTGGACAGGTCTGGCCCATTGTGCGGCTATCGGGCCACGCGCGCAACCTGGCCATTCGGCGATGGTGCGCGCTTGCCTGTGAGGTTATTGTGACCACTCGCAGTGGCTACTGAACGGCGCTGGCGGCCTTCGAGGCGAAGCTGAACAGCGCGTCGAGCGTGGCATCGGGCTGCTCGGTCATCAACGCGTGGCCGGCTTCGAGCGTCACGGTGTCGACCGGTACGCCGGCCCGGGCGAGCGCGTCGGCGAGCGCTTTGGCCGCGCGTGGCGGCGTCATCGCATCGCGCCGGCCCACGATCAGTCGCGCCGGGCAGCGTACTTCGGCGGCGCGTGCGAGGCCGTCCGCGTAGCTATTGCAGGCGGTGAAGTCGGTGTGGAACAACTGCGGCTCGCCGCTTGCCGAGACCCGCTCCATCAGCCGTTGATTCATGCCATGCAGCCAGAAGCCCGGGCCGGGGCACGACGGCTTGGCGGCGAGCGTGGAATGCGACCACTGATTGACCATGCCGATTGCATCGGGCTCGCGGTGCCGGGCAGCCTCGAGCAGGGCGTCCGAGACGGCCATCGGCACGGCGGTGGCGAGCAATGCGAGGTGCGTTGCACGCTGCGCATAGCGGGCGGCGAAGTCGAGCGCGATCAGCGAGCCCATGCTGTGGCCGGCCACGAATGCGCGCTGTACGCCGGCGGCGTCGAGCAGGGCGGCCAGCCAGTCGGCCATGGCTGTCACGGTGGTGAGCGCCGGGCCGGCGCTGCGGCAGTGGCCGGGCAGATCGACCGCCAGTACGCCGAAGCCATGGTGCGCGAAGTAACGTGTTTGCAATGCCCACACGCTATGGTCGTGCTCCGCGCCGTGGATGAAGACCGCGGTCGGCAGGCTGGCGTCGAATGGTTTGCCGCCGGTGTACGCATAGGCGGGCTTGCCTTGAACGGTGAGAATCATGCCGACTCCGGGCGGGGGTTGGCCGCATTGGCGGGCGCAGCGGACGGCTCGCCTTGAGCCGAAGCAGCGGATGAACCGGCGGAGCTGTTTTTTGCAGTATTGGACGCAGCGGCTTGTCCGGTCGCAGTCGCGCTCGCGCCGCCCGCTTTCTGCGCGGCCTTCAGCGCCCGCTTGAGGTCGTCAATCAGATCGTCGGGGTCTTCAAGACCGATTGACAGACGGATCGTGCCTTCGGCGATGCCGGCTGCGGCGAGAGCGGCGGCGTCCATGCGGAAATGCGTCGTCGATGCGGGGTGGATGACCAGTGAGCGCGCGTCGCCGACGTTCGCGAGATGCGAGAACAGCGAAAGCGCTTCGATGAAGCTGCGTCCGGCGGCGCGATCACCGCGCAGATTGAAGCTGAATACCGCGCCCGCGCCCCGTGGCAGCAAACGCTTCGCGAGCGCGTAGTCCGGATGCGACGGCAGCTCCGGGTAGGCCACGGCTTCGACGGCAGGGTGGGCGCACAGGAACTCGACGACCTTGCGCGTGTTCGCGACGTGCCGCTCCATGCGCAGCGGCAGCGTCTCGATGCCTTGCAGCAGTTGCCACGCGGCCTGCGGATGCAGGCAGGCGCCGAAGTCGCGCAAGCCCTCGCGGCGCGCGCGCAGGAGGAACGGCGCGACGGTGCTTTCCTCGGCGAACACCATGCCGTGAAAGCCCTCGTACGGTTCGGTAAATTCGGGGAAACGTCCGGACGCGGTGAAGTCGAACAGGCCGCCGTCCACCAGTACGCCGCCGATCGTCGTGCCGTGGCCGCCGAGGAATTTGGTCGCCGAGTGGTAGACGAAGTCGGCGCCGTGCTCGAACGGCTTGAGCAGATAGGGCGTGGTAAAGGTCGAATCGACCAGCAGCGGCACGCGGTGCTCATGGGCGAGTTGTGCCACGGCGGCAATATCGAGCACGTCGAGGCCCGGGTTGCCGAGCGTCTCGCCGAACAGCAGGCGTGTGTTAGGGCGTAGCGCGGCGCGCCAGGCGTCGAGGTCGCCCGGTTTGACGAAGGTCGTCTCGATGCCGAAGCGCCGCAGCGTGTAGTGCAGCAGGTTGTGCGAGCCGCCGTACAACGCGCTGGAGGCGACGATATGGGCGCCGGCGCCCATCAGCGTCGCGATCGCCAGATGCAGCGCGGCCTGGCCGCTGGCCGTGCCGATCGCCCCCGCGCCGTTTTCCAGCGCGGCAACACGTTCCTCGAACACGGCCACGGTCGGATTCGAGATGCGGGAGTAGACGTGGCCGGCGCGCTCCATATTGAAGAGCGCCGCGGCGTGGTCCGAGTCGCGGAACGAAAACGAGGTAGTCTGGTAAATCGGCGTGGCGCGCGCGCCGGTGGCTGGGTCGGGCGCTGCGCCGGCGTGCAGCGCAAGCGTGTCGAAACGGTTGGCGGACATCCTGGGCGGCGAAGCCACGGACGGCCTCGCGAAAGGTGAAAGTGGCGGCCATCCTATCACCGGCGTGAATCGCATCAAGCGCGGTTTTCCCGATGCGCGCGCTTCGGACGGCACCGCACAGAAGCTGAAAATGCCCGCTGCGCCTTGATGGGCGGGCCGCTTTCCTTTTACGGGCCTTTCCGCTAGGATCGAAAGTCAATCAGGCATTATCAGCTTAGCGGGCATCACGGAGACAGACCATGCGAGTCAGCGACATTCTTAAAGTCAAAGGCAACACCCTTTTCACGGTTACGCCGGATACCACGCTGCACGACGCAGTCAATACCATGGCCGAGCACGATATCGGCTCGCTGGTCGTGATGGAGTACGGCGACCTCGTCGGCATGCTGACGTTTCGTGAAGTTATTCTGACCTTGAGCAAACATCACGGCAGCCTCGGCACCTCCACGATCCGCAAGTTGATGGACGACCATCCGCTCACGTGCACGCCCGAAACGGACGTCAACGAGGTGCGTCGCATGATGCTCGAGCATCACGTGCGCTATTTGCCGGTGCTGGAAAGCCGCACGCTGATGGGCGTGATCTCGTTTTACGACGTCGCGAAGGCGGTGGTCGAAGAGCAGGGCTTCGAAAATCGCATGCTGAAGGCGTACATTCGCGATTGGCCGGAAGAGCAGCAGGAACAGCAATCGGCGCCGCGCTAAGCAGAACGCGCGTGGGCTCACCGCGGCGTCCGCGCCGTTAGCGTGAGTGTGAAGATGCGCTCAAGGCGCGCGCGAAAGCGTGCGCTTTTTTTGTGCGCGCGCTTTTCCGGCCGGAGTCCTTTTGTTTGCTTATTGTTTGCTTTTTTGTTTCCCCTCTATTTCTCCTTTGTTGCCATTAGCCAGTTTCTAGCCCGTTCCCGAACTTCATGAGCGATCGTCCGATACCTGCCGCCCGCCGTCCCGCCCGCTCTCACGAGGCGCACGAGTCGCAGTTCCGCCTGCTCAGTCAACGCCGCTTCGCGCCGTTTTTCTGGACCCAGTTTCTCGGCGCAATGAACGACAACGTGTTCAAGATCGGCTTCACGTCGCTAGTCACGTATCAGGCGGCGCGCTTTTCCGGCGTCGATCCGAAAACGGCCGCGTTCCTGATTTCGGCGATTTTCATTCTGCCGTTCGTGCTGCTGTCGGCGACCTCGGGTCAGATCGCGGACAAGTACGACAAGGCGATGCTCACGCGCTTCGTCAAAAGCTTCGAAATCGTCGTGATGCTGATCGGCGGCGCGGGTTTCTGGCTGCATAGCGCGTCGCTGCTCTATTTGTGCACGTTCCTGATGGGCGTCCATTCGACCGTGTTCGGGCCGGTCAAGTATTCGTACCTGCCGCAGCATCTGTCGAAGTCGGAACTGGTCGGCGGTAACGGCATGGTCGAGATGGGCACCTTCGTCGCCATTCTGATCGGCACGATCGTCGGTGGCGTGGGTGCGGGTTTCGTCGAGCATGGCGCCGTGGTGCTCGCTTGCGCATGTGTCGCGATTGCGCTGGTGGGGCGGCTGGTATCGAGCTTCGTGCCTGCGACGGCGGCGCCGCAGTCCGATCTGCGCATCAACTGGAATCCGGTCAGCGAAACGTGGCGCAACCTGAAGCTCGCGCGCGAAAACCGGACGGTGTTTCTGAGCCTGCTGGGGATTTCCTGGCTGTGGTTCGTCGGCGCGACCTTTCTGTCCTCGTTTTTCAGCTTCGCGAAAAACGTGCTGTCCGCCGATCCGGACGTCGTGACCGTGCTGCTCGGCACCTTCTCGATTGGCATCGGCATCGGCTCGCTGCTATGCGAAAAGCTCTCCAAGCGGCGCATCGAAATCGGCCTTGTGCCGCTCGGCTCGATCGGCATGAGTGTGTTCGCGATCGATCTGTTCTTCGCGAGCCATGCGCTGCCGGCCGCCGGGCATCTGCTGAGCGTCGGCGAATTCCTCGTGCGGCCGGCCCATTGGCGCGTGCTGGCCGATCTGTTTCTGCTGGCCATGTTCGGCGGCTTCTATAGCGTGCCGCTGTACGCGCTGATCCAGAGCCGCAGCCAGCCGAGCCACCGTGCGCGCATCATCGCGGCGAACAATATTTTGAATTCGCTGTTCATGATCGTGTCGGCGTTAATGGCAATGGGGCTAACCGCGGCGGGGTTCAGTATTCCAGCGATTTTCCTCGTCACCGCGCTACTGAATATTGTCGTCGCGACGTATATCTATTCGCTCGTGCCCGAGTTTCTGCTGCGCTTTATCGCCTGGGTGCTGGTGCACACGTTCTACCGGATTCGCCTGGTTCATGCCGAGCGGATTCCGGAAGAGGGCGCGGCCGTGCTGGTGTGCAACCACGTGAGTTTCGTCGATGCGATCGTCATCATGGCCGAGAGCCCGCGACCGATCCGCTTCGTGATGGACCATCAGATCTTCAAGTCGCCGTTCGCCGGCTGGGTGTTCCGTCACGCGAAGGCGATTCCGATCGCGCCCGCCCATCAGGATCCGGCGCTGCTGGCGCGCGCTTACGAGCGTTGTGCCGAGGCGCTGGCTGAAGGGGATCTGGTCTGCATTTTCCCTGAAGGCAAGCTGACGAAGACCGGCGAGATGAGTCCATTCCGCCACGGCGTGACCGAGATCATCCGCCGCACGCCGGCGCCGGTGATACCGATGGCGTTGCGCGGATTGTGGGGCAGCGTGTTTTCGCGCGCCGACGACGCGCGCTGGCCGCGACCGATCCAGAAGGGCGTGATGAGCCGGCTGACGCTGGCCGTGGGTGAGCCGATCGATCCGGCTGAGGCGACGCCGGAACTGCTGCAGCAGATCGTCACCGAATTGCGCGGGGCGCGCAAGTAGCGCCACCGGATCACGGGCCTGCCGGTCGGGCCCTGAGCCCATCGCCGTCCCGTAGCGCGGCCTTGGCCGCATCAAGGCTGGCATAATAGCGTTTTCCCCGCATTTCTTTGGACGACGCCCATGTCCGGCAATACGCTCGGTACGCTTTTCACTGTCACGACCTTCGGCGAATCGCACGGCCCCGCTATCGGCTGCGTGATCGACGGCTGCCCGCCGGGCATGGCGCTTAACGAAGCCGACATCCAGCTCGAACTCGACCGCCGCAAGCCGGGCACGTCGCGCCACGTCACGCAGCGCCAGGAAGAGGACAAGGTCGAGATCCTGTCGGGCGTGTTCGAAGGCCAGACCACCGGTGCGCCGATCGCACTGCTGATTCGCAATACGGACCAGCGCAGCAAGGATTACGGCAATATCGCGGACACTTTCCGTCCCGGCCACGCCGATTACACCTACTGGCAGAAATACGGCATTCGCGACTATCGCGGCGGCGGCCGTTCGTCGGCCCGTCTGACCGCGCCTACGGTGGCGGCCGGCGCCGTGGCGAAGAAATGGCTGCGCGAGAAATTCGGGACCGAGATTCGCGGCTACATGGCGGCGCTCGGCGAGATCGACGTGCCGTTCGTCGACTGGGCCCATGTGCGTGAGAATCCGTTCTTCGTGCCGAATGCGCAGATCGTGCCGGAACTCGAAACCTATATGGACGCACTGCGTAAAGACGGCGATTCCATCGGCGCGCGCATCAACGTCGTGGCTTCCGGCGTGCCGGTTGGGCTTGGCGAGCCGCTGTTCGATCGTCTCGACGCGGACATTGCGCACGCGATGATGGGTATCAATGCGGTGAAGGGCGTCGAGATCGGCGCGGGCTTCGCCAGCGTCGCGCAACGCGGTTCGGTGCATGGCGACGAATTGACGCCGGAAGGCTTCGTCGGCAACCACGCGGGCGGCGTGCTCGGCGGTATTTCGACCGGGCAGGACATCACGGTGTCCATCGCGATCAAGCCGACCTCGAGCATCCGCACGCCGCGTCGTTCGATCGACAAGGCGGGGCAGCCGGCCATCGTCGAAACGTTCGGGCGCCATGACCCGTGCGTCGGCATTCGCGCTACGCCGATCGCCGAATCCATGCTCGCGCTGGTATTGATCGACCACGCGCTGCGTCACCGCGCGCAATGCGGCGATGTTGCCGTCAGCACGCCGAAGATCGCGGCGAGCGCGCCGTAAAGAGCGCGTTTCGAGCGTCCTCGTAGTGCGCGCGGCATCGTTTCAATGACCGATCCGAACATCGAGCCGGCAATTAGCCAACTCGCGGATCTGCGTGCCCGCGCGGCCGCGCCGCAGGCCGGCGCGGCCGATTGCCTCGCGCTCGGGCAAATACTGTTGCAACACGCCGCTCGTAACAAAGACAGCCAGCGCGAAGCGCTTGCAGTGCTCGTACGGGCCTATCAGCTTGATCCCTCCTGCGAACCCACCTTGCTTCACACGATTGCGCAAACAGCGTTCATCGCGCGCGATTGGGCACTCGTCGACTCCGCCACTACGCTGCTTCTCGAACGCAACGCCGAAGACGCCAACGCGTTGATCTGGCGCGCCGCCGCCGTGCAACAACGCAACGACTTCGACACGGCCGAGCACCTGCTGCGCGAAGCGGTGCGCGTCGCGCCGGGCAATCCGGTGGCGCTTCACAAACTTGCGTTGTGCGTCAAGGAGCAGGCGCGTTTCGAGGAAGCGGAAGCGTTGCTCAGGCAGGTGCTGGAGTTGTCGCCGGATAACGTGCATGCGCTATTCGATCTGTCGGAGCTCGAAATCCGCACCGGGCGTTTCGCCGCCGGCTGGACGCATTACGAATCACGGGTCGCGTTCGGTGACGATTTGAACAATGCGCAGCATGCGCTTGCTGCAATCAGCGCGCATTGGCAGGGCGAATCGCTGCAAGGCAAAACGCTGGTGGTGTACGGCGAGCAAGGCAACGGCGACTGTCTCTGGGCGGTGCGCTTTCTGCCGCTGCTGGCGGAGAGGGCGCGCCGTGAGGGCGGTCGCGTAATTTTCGGTCACGACGGGCCGTTGCGGCATCTATTCGAGCGAATGCTGCCTGCCGATCTGCGGCTCGAAACGAGCCTCGAAACCCAGCCTGATTTCCATTGCGGATTGATGAGCTTGCCGCTGCGGCTTGGGGTCTTCGATGCGAAAGGGTGGGGTGCGCCGTATATGAGCGCCGAGCCCGCGCGTGTGAAGGTTTGGCGCGAGCGGGTTCATGCGCACACGGCGCGCAAACCGGCTAATCGCAAAGTCGGTCTGGTGTGGAATGGCAATCCTGACCATGTCCGCGACAGGCGGCGCTCAGTGCCCGTCGAACAACTCGCGCCGCTATTGAGCGTGCCCGGCGTGACCTGGTTTGCCTTGTCGCCCGGGCGCGGCGAGACGGTTGCGCAGTGGCGGGCCCAAGGTCACGATGTCGCCGATCTGACTCACCATTTTCGGTCCGGATTCGATGACGTCGCTGCTTTGCTGGCGAATCTGGATCTGGTTGTCACGATCGACAGCGGGCCGGCGCATCTGGCGGGCGCACTTGGCGTGCCGACCTGTCTGATGATCGATCATGTGTCGGCATGGTTCTGGGGGGATGAATCGCGCACCACGGCCTGGTACGATTCGATCGAGATATTCCGGCAGCCCGAGATTGGCGCGTGGGCGCCGGTGCTGGCCAAGGTGCGGGAGCGGATTGAAATGATGCGGCGTGTCTGAGCTTTCTGCCTTGCGGCGGCTTTGGGATTGGCATTGACAGCGAGTCGGCCGTAGACGCCCTCTTTTCTGCCGACTCAGAACGGTTGGTTACGGACCGTGCGCGGGCAGACCAACAAGCTCCGCGCACGGCAAATCAACTCCGGATCACATATTCGGATAGTTCGGACCACCGCCGCCCTCAGGCGTCACCCAGACGATGTTCTGGGTCGGGTCCTTGATATCGCAGGTCTTGCAGTGCACGCAGTTCTGCGCGTTGATCACCAGCCGCTCGCTGCCGTCGTCGTTCTTCACGAACTCATACACCGCAGCCGGGCAGTAGCGCGATTCCGGACCGGCATAGGTCTGCCAGTTCACGTTCACCGGCACCGTCGGATCCTTCAGCGTCAGATGCGCCGGCTGGTTCTCTTCATGATTCGTGTTCGAAATGAACACCGACGAGAGCCGGTCGAACGTCAGCTTGCCATCCGGCTTCGGATAGACGATCTGCTTGCACTGCGACGCGGGCTTGAGCATCTCGTGATCGGAATGCTGGTGATGCAGCGTCCACGGCACATTGCCGCCCAGCAGCTTCTGCTCGATGCCGACCATCAGCGTACCGAGGTACAGACCCTTGCTCATCCATTGCTTGAAGTTGCGCGCGCGATGCAGTTCCGTGTGCAGCCACGAGGTCTTGAACGATTCCGGATAGGCCGTCAGTTCATCGCTGGTGCGGCCGGCCTGCACGGCTTCAAAGGCGGCATCGGCGGCCAGCATGCCGGTCTTGATCGCCGCATGCGAACCCTTGATCCGCGATGCGTTCAGGAAGCCCGCATCGTCGCCGACCAGTGCGCCGCCCGGGAACACCAGCTTCGGCAGCGACATCAGGCCGCCTGCGGTAATGGCCCGCGCGCCGTACGACACCCGCTTGCCGCCTTCCAGAATCGCGCGGATCGCCGGATGCGTCTTGTAGCGCTGGAATTCCTCGAACGGCGACAGGTACGGGTTCGTGTAGCCCAGGCCGACCACGAAGCCCACCACCACCTGGTTGTTGTCCATGTGATAGAGGAACGAGCCGCCGTACGTGTCGTTCTCCAGCGGCCAGCCGGCGGTGTGCATCACCAGACCCGGCTTGTGCTTGGCCGGATCGATTTCCCACAGTTCCTTGATGCCGATGCCGTAGACCTGCGGATCGACGCCTTCGCGCAGCTTGAACTTGTCGTTCAACTGGCGGCCCAGGTGCCCACGGGCGCCTTCACAGAACAGCGTGTACTTGGCGTGCAGCTCCATGCCGAGCTGGAAGTTCTCGGTCGGCTGGCCGTCCTTGCCGATACCCAGGTTGCCGGTGGCGACGCCTTTGACCGAGCCGTCGTCGTTGTAGAGAATCTCCGCGGCCGGAAAGCCCGGGAAAATCTCGACGCCGAGCGCTTCGGCCTGCTGACCGAGCCAGCGCGTGACGTTCGCGAGACTGATCACGTAGTTGCCGTGGTTCTTGAAGTTGTCCGGCAGCGCCCAGGTCGGCACGCTCTTCGAACCGGTTTCGGTCAGGAACAGGAATTTGTCTTCGGTCACGTCCACCGTCAGCGGCGCGCCTTTTTCCTTCCAGTCGGGGATCAGTTCGGTGATCGCGCGCGGATCCATCACCGCGCCCGACAGGATATGAGCCCCGATCTCCGAGCCTTTTTCCAGTACGCACACGCCAATCTCGACGCCTTTCTCGGCCGCCAGCTGCTTCAGGCGGATCGCTGCGGACAGGCCAGCCGGGCCGCCGCCGACGATCACGACGTCGTATTCCATCGACTCGCGTGGTCCGTATTGCTCAATGAGGCTTGCGGGGGTCATTGATGCTCCTCTTGTTACCGTTAGAATGCTTTTTTCGGGATCGTATTGTGGGCGATGGTCTCCGCCACCGCAACCCGATCAGCGGAGATTAGCACGATCGTTCTATTTTTGTGATACGGTGTGACCCGCAGTGGCGGTCTTGCCGCATCCGTCAATCGCGTCTGTAACAACAACCGAACAAGGGAACGACAATGGGCCGTTCGATCAATCTGGAAGGCAAAGTCGCGCTGATTACCGGCGCTTCGAGCGGGTTGGGGAAGCGCTTTGCTCAGGTATTGTCGCAGGCCGGCGCCAAAGTCGTGCTGGCGAGCCGCCGCACCGAGCGTCTGAAGGAATTGCGCGCCGAGATCGAGGCCGCGGGCGGCGCGGCGCATGTTGTCTCGCTCGACGTCACGGACTATCAGAGCATCAAGTCGGCCGTCGCGCACGCGGAAACCGAAGCGGGCACGATCGATATTCTGGTGAACAATTCAGGCGTGTCGACCACGCAGAAGCTTGCGGAAGTGACGCCGGCCGATTTCGAGTACGTATTCGACACGAACACGCGCGGTGCTTTCTTCGTCGCCCAGGAGGTTGCCAAGCGCATGATCATGCGCGGCAATAGTGCCCAGAAGCCTTCATACCGGATTATCAATATCGCGTCGATGGCGGGCTTGCGGGTGTTGCCGCAGATTGGCCTGTACTCGATGAGCAAGGCCGCCGTGGTCCATATGACCAAGGCTATGGCGCTGGAGTGGGGCAAACACGGTATCAACGTGAACGCCATTTGCCCGGGTTATATCGATACCGAGATCAACCACCATCACTGGTCGACCGAGCAGGGGCAGAAGCTGGTATCGATGCTGCCGCGTCATCGTGTCGGCAAGCCGGAGGATCTGGACGGGCTGTTGCTGCTGCTGGCCGCCGACGAATCGCAGTTCATCAATGGGTCGGTGATTGCCGCCGACGATGGCTTCGGACTTGCCTGAACGCGCGGACCGTTTGCCGGAACACTGGCCGCATTTCGCGGCATGTCATTTTTTGCGCCGGCTTACTCGCCGGTTTCACCCTCGTTTCAACCCGTTAAAGAAGTACGATGAGCGATTTTCACGCAGTTTTTGAGATGTCTATGCCGATCCGTTGGGGCGACATGGACGCGTTCGGCCATGTGAACAACACGGTCTATTTTCGTTATATGGAGCAGGTGCGGATTTCCTGGTTCGAACAGATGGGTATGGCCGGCAGCAACGCCGACGGGCAGGGGCCGGTGATCGTCAATGCGTCGATGGAGTTTCTCAAGCAGTTGCACTATCCCGGCGACGTGATCGGCCGGATGTCCGTCGCGACGCCTGGGCGCAGCAGTTTTGACACGGCCTTCGAGCTCGTGCGTGCCGACGATCCGAACACCGTCTATGCCCGTGGTGCCGCCCGCTGCGTCTGGATCGACTACGCGGCCGGTAAATCGGTGCCGGTTCCCGATCTGCTGCGCGAGACAATCGAGCGCGCGGCGCTGGTGAAGGCTGCCTGATTCAGGCGGCCCGATCGCTCCTCAATGACCGAGCAACCGCTGCAATAGCTCGGTCGCGTTCCCGGTATCGTATTTGCGCATCAGCCGCGCGCGGTAGACGTCGACCGTGCGCGGGCTGATATCCAGCGCACGCCCGATCTGCTTGCTGGTTTTGCCCGTCACCAGTTGCGCGGCGATTTCACGTTCCCGCGGAGTCAGTTCGACCGCCACGCGCCGCGTCGCGCTCAAATCCTCGAAGGTCCAGACTCCGGCTGCGTGCGCGTCGGCGCGTTGCTGCGCGCGGCCCGTCACGTGGCACCAGAACAGTTCGCCATTGGCTCGCTTCATGATCCGGTCGTCCGCGTAGCTGCCTTGCGCGGTCATGATCGGCGGAATCCGCGCGCCGATCCGCTCGAATTCGTCGGTCGACGGGTACAGCATCTGGAACGACTGGCCGAGCAGCGTTTCGCGCGGGTAGCCGAATATCGACGCCAGTTCGTCGTTGCAGTCTTCAATGATCCGTTCGCGCGACAGCACGAGTCCGATCGGGGCGAGTTGAAACGCGGTTTGGTAATCCAGTGCGGGCATGGGCTGGCGGCAAGTACTTATGTATTTTTGCGTATTGTGCCGCATGGCGCGCCCAGCGTACTCTTTCGGGCACATGACAAGGCGGCGAAGCATTCGCGGCGGGCGTTGGCGCAAGGTTAGACGACCTGAGCGCAGGGCCAGCCGCAGATGACTAGAATGACGTGTCGGGCTTTTGCCCGCCGAGCGTCATATCGAGGCCGCAACGAACCGATTTCGGGTTTCCATAAAGGAAGGGACATACAGATGAACAAGGTCTATCCAGGCGCTGCCGAGGCGCTGAAAGACATCGTCAAGGACGGGCAGACGTTTGCCGTCGGCGGTTTCGGGCTGTGCGGCATTCCCGAGGCGCTGATCGGCGCGCTGCGCGATTCGAAGGTGCAGGGCATCACCTGCATCAGCAACAACGCGGGCGTCGACGGTTTCGGCCTCGGTCTGTTGCTCGAAACGCGCCAGGTCAAGAAGATGATTTCGTCGTACGTGGGCGAGAACAAGGAGTTCGAACGCCAGTATCTGGCCGGCGAACTCGAACTGGAATTCACGCCGCAAGGCACGCTCGCCGAGAAGCTGCGCGCCGGCGGCTCGGGCATTCCGGCTTTCTTCACGAACACCGGCTACGGCACGCTGATCGCCGAAGGCAAGGAAACCCGTCAGTTCGGCGAGAACCACTATGTGCTCGAACACTCGCTGACGGCCGACGTCGCGCTGGTCAAGGCATGGAAGGCCGATAAATCGGGCAACCTGATCTATCGCCGCACCGCGCGCAACTTCAACCCGATGTGCGCGATGGCCGGCAAGATCACGGTCGCCGAAGTCGAGGAAATCGTGGAAGTGGGCGAGCTCGATCCGGATGCGATCCACACGCCGGGCATTTTCGTGCAGCGCATTGTGCTCAATGCGCATCCGGAAAAACGCATTGAACAACGCGTCGTCCGCGCGAAAGGAGACTGATCATGGCATGGACTCGTGACGAAATGGCCGCCCGCGCGGCGAAGGAATTGCAGGACGGTTTCTACGTGAACCTCGGCATCGGCTTGCCGACCCTGGTGGCGAACCATGTGCCGCCCGGCGTCGAAGTGTGGCTGCAGTCGGAGAACGGCCTGCTCGGCATCGGCCCGTCCCCGACCGAAGAAGAAGTGGATGCCGATCTGATCAACGCCGGCAAGCAAACGGTGACCACGCTGCCGGGTTCGTCGATTTTCTCGTCGGCGGATTCGTTCGCGATGATTCGCGGCGGCCACATCAACCTGGCGATTCTGGGCGCGATGCAGATCAGCAAGAAGGGCGATCTGGCCAACTGGATGATCCCCGGCAAGATGATCAAGGGCATGGGCGGCGCGATGGATCTGGTCGCGGGCGTCAAGCGCGTGGTCGTGCTGATGGAGCACGTCGCCAAGGGCGACCAGCACAAGATCCTTGAAGAGTGCACGTTGCCGTTGACGGGCGTGGGCGTGGTCGATCAGATCATCACCGATCTCGGCGTGATCGAAGTGACGGAAGACGGTCTGAAAGTGACCGAACTGGCGCCGGGCGTCAGCGTCGAGGAAATCAAGGCGAAGACGGGCGCGCCGCTGGATGTGAGCGCGGTGAGCTGAATGTTTTTATGAGCCGCCCGCGGGTTCGGTCTGCATGACGGGAACGTGGCGGCGGGGCAGGACCCGGAGCGGGCGAGGCGCGAGTCTCGCCCGCTTTGTTTTTGCGCCTGAAGTCCGTTCGATACGTGTCCCGGGCCGTCCTATGACGTTTGGCCGATCCTTGCCGCACGGCAAAGCGGTTTACAATCTTTCGAAGATTGGACGCTTATTGATCCCTGCTGTGCCCAAGCCGAATCCGCAGCGCTTTTGCAAGGAAACCCGATGACCGACACGTCCACTTCCACTACCGGGCGGCCTGCGCCGCGCCAACGTTATGTGCAATGCGCAAGCGGCGGCGGCTTGCACCGTATCGCCTACACCGAGTGGGGCGACCCGGCCAACCCGCGTGTGCTGCTGTGCGTGCACGGCTTGACGCGCTCGGGGCGCGATTTCGACCGCCTCGCGGCGGAATTCGCCGGCACTTACCGCGTGGTGTGTCCGGATGTGGCGGGGCGGGGCTTGTCTTCATGGCTCGCGAACCCCAACTTCTATACCGTGCCGCAATACGTCGCCGATATGGTCACGCTGATCGCGCGCCTGAACGTCGAAACGGTCGACTGGTTCGGCACTTCGATGGGCGGTCTGATCGGGCTCGCGCTGGCCGGTCTGCCGGAAACGCCGATTCGCAAGATGCTGCTGAACGACGTGGGTCCGCATCTGGAACCGGTGGCCGTGCAGCGAATCGGCGATTACCTGGGTAAGCCGGTGCGTTTCGAATCGTTGCAGCAGGGTATCGATTACGCCGCGCTGCTTGCGCAAACGTTCGGCCCGCTCACGCCAGAGGAGTGGCGCGAGATCAATACGCCGCTTTTGCACGAGCAGGACGGCGCATGGTTGTTCCGCTACGACCCGCGAATCGCGCAGCCATTTACCGCGACCACCGAAGAGGCGGCCAAACTGGGCGAAGCCGCGCTGTGGCATTCGCTGGCGGCGTTTCAGGGGCCGGTGCTGGTGGTGCGCGGCGAGCAATCGGATCTGCTTTCTCGCGAGACCGTCGCGAAGATGGTCGAAACCGGGCGTGCCGTATCGAGCGCGGAAATCGTGGGCGTCGGGCATGCGCCGGCGTTCCTGTCGGCCGATCAGATCGACCTCGCGAGGCAGTTCTTCATCGGGCCGGCCACTGACGCGTCATAATGTAGGGTTCCGCACACGGCCCTTTCGTCTCTGGTCGGGTGCAATGCGGAACGCATCTTAGATCAACTTTCAACCCAACTCAGGATTCTTCATGGCAGTCATTCGTCATCACGTCGGCAAGCGCCTCTCGGAAACCGCCGTATACAACGGTACCGTGTACCTCGCAGGCCAGATCGCCGAAGACGCGGATCAGGACATCACGGGTCAGACGCGCGAAGTGCTCGGCCACATCGACCGTCTGCTGGAGGAAGTGAATAGCGACAAGTCGCATTTGCTGTCCGTGCAGATCTACATCTCGGACATGGTGCATTTCGCCGGCATGAACGCCGTGTGGGACGAGTGGGTCGCACAAGGCGCCACGCCGCCGCGCGCTACCGTGGAAGCGAAGCTCGCGAATCCGAAGTGCCTCGTCGAAATCGTCGTGGTCGCGGCGCAGCGCGATTGAGCGTGACCGCACCCGGTCTCGCAGTTGTTGAAATTCTGTTGATCCGTCTGGCCCGGTGGGCCGTCGCACCATGACTACCGAAATCGTTACGAGCACGCCAGCCCCCATCCCTTCCTTCGACGAAGCGATGGCGTTCGTGCGCGAACACGCGGGCGAGGTGCGACTCTCGTCGGGTGAGTTGCTGGCGGATCATGCGGCGGGCACGGCGTCGATCATGCGTACGCTCAACGTCGATCCGCCGGCGGTGCTGGCGGCGGCGCTGTTCGCGCTGACGCCGCATCTGCAAGACCCGGAGCGCGTGATCGCCGACAACTTCGGCGAAGAAGTCGCGCAACTGGTCGGCGATGTACGCAAGCTGCTGCGCCTCGGTACGGTGAGCTTGCGCGCCGCGCAGAACGCAATGCCTGAGGCCGGGCGCGATGCGCAGGCCGCGCGCCGTGCCCAGGTCGAGGCGCTGCGCAAGATGCTGCTCGCGTTCGCGCAGGACATTCGTGTCGTGCTGATACGGCTCGCGTCGCGCCTGCAATCGCTGCGCTATTACGCGGCGGCGAAGATCACACCGTCGCCCGACGTTGCGCGTGAGACGCTCGATATTTATGCGCCGCTTGCCAACCGTCTGGGCATCTGGCAGCTGAAATGGGAGCTCGAGGATCTCGCGTTCCGTTTCGAAGAGCCGGTCACGTACAAGCGCATCGCCAAGCTGCTCGACGAGAAACGCGTCGAGCGCGAAAGCTATGTCGCACAGGCGATCGAGCGGTTGCAGCAGGAGTTGGCCGCGGCGAACGTGCAGGCCGAAGTGAGCGGCCGGCCCAAGCATATCTATAGCATCTGGCGCAAGATGCGCGGCAAGGAACTGGACTTCGCCGAACTGTACGACGTGCGCGCGTTTCGCGTGATCGTGCCGGACATCAAGGATTGCTACACGGTGCTCGGCATCGTGCATAACCTGTGGCAGCCGGTGCCCAGAGAGTTCGACGACTACATCTCGCGGCCGAAGCCGAACGGCTATAAATCGCTGCATACGGTTGTGATCGGCGACGACGGCCGTGCGTTCGAAGTGCAGATCCGTACGCAGGAAATGCATCAGTTCGCCGAGTACGGCGTGGCGGCGCACTGGCGCTACAAGGAAGCGGGTACGCGGGGTTACGGCGGCCAGTTCAGCGCCAACGAGAAGTACGACGAAAAGATTGCGTGGTTGCGTCAACTGCTCGCGTGGAAAGACGAAGTGTCAGAAGGCGAGCACGGCGAGAAGCGCGCGGCGCAGCCGTGGGAGCAACTGCGCCAGGCCACGCTCGACGACGACCACATCTACGTGCTTACGCCACAAGCGCGGGTGATTCCGTTGCCGCATGGCGCGACGCCGGTGGACTTCGCGTATCACCTGCATAGCGAGCTGGGGCATCGCTGCCGTGGCGCGCGCGTCGACGGCGCGATGGTGCCGCTCAATACGCCGTTGCAGAACGGTCAAACGGTCGAGATCGTCGCGGTGAAAGAGGGCGGTCCGTCGCGCGACTGGCTCAACCCGCAACTCGGATATCTGCAGAGCCATCGGGCGCGGCAGAAAGTGCGCGCCTGGTTCAACGCGGTCGAAGTGCAGGAGCACATCGCGAGCGGCCGTGCGATGGTCGAAAAGACCCTGCAGCGCGAGGGCAAGACGTCCGTCAATCTCGATCAGCTCGCCGCCAAACTCGGTTTCAAGACTACCGACGATCTGTTCTCGGTGGTCGGCAAGGAAGAGTTCAGCTTGCGGCTCGTCGAGCAGGCGTTGCACGATGCGCCGCCGCCCGAGCCTGTCGTCGAGGCGCCGGAACAGTTCGAGAAGCGCAGTAGCGGCGCGAGTGTCGCCCGTGGCGCTTCGACCGGCGTGCTGGTGGTCGGCGTCGACGCGCTGCTTACGCAACTCGCGCGCTGTTGCCGTCCCGCTCCGCCTGACGAGATCAGTGGCTTCGTCACGCGCGGCAAGGGCATGTCGATTCACCGCAGCGATTGCCCGAGCTTCCTGCGCATGGCCGAACGCGCGCCGGAGCGTGTGCTGCAAACTGCATGGTCGGCCGATGTGATGAGCGGGCGCGGGCAATCGGTCTATCCAGTCGACCTCAGCATCGAGGCAACGGATCGGCAAGGCCTGCTGCGCGATATCTCCGAAGTTTTCGCGCGAGAGAAGATGAACGTGATCGGGGTGAAAACGCAATCGCGGCGTAACGCCGCGTTCATGCAATTTACCGTCGAGGTATCGAGCGCGGCGCAGATTCAGCGCGCGTGCACGTTGCTCGGTGAGGTGACGGGCGTGATGCGCGCTTCACGCAAGAACTGAGGTTTGGGCGCGGCGGCGGGTTGCCCTCGGCATCGCTTCCGCGCGTCCGGGCGCGTGCGTAGAAATTTAAAGTCGATGCATAAAAGTACTTGCCAAGCGGTGTGGCGCTCCATATAATCTCGTTTCTTCAGGCTCGTAGCTCAGCTGGTTAGAGCACCACCTTGACATGGTGGGGGTCGTTGGTTCGAGTCCAATCGAGCCTACCAACGAAAGAGAAATTCCGGTTCTGCCGGGGTTTCGCAAACTGCAGTAAGCGCTTCGGCGCAAAAGGCAAATACGGTTATGGCACCGCGAACGTTGACCGAAACTACTTCGGAGCGACGCTAGTCGAGGACCACTTTCGCCAATGTAGTTTGCAAAAAATGTGAATGCGGCCCCTCGAAAGCGGGGCCGCATTTTTTTTGGCTTGTTTGATGGTTGTATGTGCCGCCGCCGGTCGGCACCACGGAGAACACAATGGTTTCGATACGTCTGCCCGACGGTTCTGTTCGACAGTACGAGCATCCGGTGACCGTCGCCGAAGTGGCCGCCTCGATCGGCCCCGGCCTCGCGAAGGCCGCGCTCGGCGGCAAGATCGACGGTGAACTCGTCGACACGTCCACGCTGATCGATCACGACGTGGCGCTTGCCATCGTCACCGAGAAAGACGCAGACGGCCTCGATATCATTCGCCACTCCACGGCGCACTTGCTCGCGTACGCGGTGAAGGATCTGTTCCCGGAAGCCCAGGTCACGATCGGCCCGGTTATCGACAACGGCTTCTACTACGACTTTTCCTACCACCGTCCCTTCACGCCCGAAGATCTCGAGAAGATCGAAAAGCGCATGCAGGAACTGGCGAAGAAAGACGAGCCGGTCTCGCGCCGCGTGGTGTCGCGCGACGAAGCGGTGGACTACTTCAAAAGCATCGGCGAGAAGTACAAGGCCGAAATCATCGAATCGATTCCGGCTACCGACGAAATCAAGCTCTACTCGCACGGCAGCTTCACCGATCTGTGCCGCGGCCCGCACGTGCCGTCCACCGGCAAGCTGAAGGTTTTCAAGCTGATGAAGCTGGCCGGCGCCTACTGGCGCGGCGATTCGAAGAACGAGCAGTTGCAGCGCATTTACGGCACGGCCTGGACGAAGAAAGAAGACCAGGACGCGTATCTGCACATGCTCGAAGAGGCGGAAAAGCGCGATCACCGCAAGCTCGGCAAACAACTCGATCTGTTCCATATGCAGGACGAGTCGCCGGGCATGGTGTTCTGGCACCCGCGTGGCTGGACGCTGTGGCAGCAGGTCGAGCAGTACATGCGCCGCCGCGTGAACGACGCCGGCTACCTCGAAATCAAGACGCCGATGATCATGGACCGCTCGCTGTGGGAAGCGTCGGGCCACTGGCAGAATTATCGTGAAAACATGTTCACGACCGAGTCGGAAAAGCGCGACTACGCGATCAAGCCGATGAACTGCCCGGGTCACGTGCAGGTGTTCAACCACGGTCTGCGCTCGTATCGCGATCTGCCGCTGCGCTACGCGGAATTCGGCTCGTGCCACCGCAACGAATCGTCGGGCGCGCTGCACGGCCTGATGCGCGTGCGCGGTTTCGTGCAGGACGACGCCCACATTTTCTGTACTGAAGACCAGTTCATCAGCGAATCGATCGCGTTCAATACGTTGGCGATGAGCGTCTACAAAGACTTCGGCTTCGAGAATGTCGAGATCAAGCTGTCGTTGCGTCCGGATGCGCGCGCCGGCACGGACGAGACGTGGGATCGCGCGGAGCAGGGTCTGCGCGAGGCGCTGACGGCCTGCGGCGTAACCTGGGAAGAGTTGCCCGGTGAAGGTGCGTTCTACGGTCCGAAGGTCGAATACCACATCAAGGACGCGCTCGGCCGCTCGTGGCAGTGCGGCACCTTGCAGCTCGATATGGTGCTGCCGGAGCGTCTGGGCGCCGAATACGTCGCCGAAGACAATAGCCGCCGCCGCCCGATCATGCTGCACCGGGCAATCGTCGGATCAATGGAGCGCTTCCTCGGGATTCTGATCGAGCACCATGCTGGTGCAATGCCGTCGTGGCTTGCGCCGATGCAGGTCGTAGTGATGAATATCGCGGAGAATCAGGCCGAATATGCGCAGTCTCTAGCCCAATCGTTGCAAAAACAAGGGGTTAGAGTAGAGGCCGATTTGCGCAACGAGAAGATTAGCTATAAAATACGTGAGCACACGCTAGAAAAGGTGCCGTACCTGCTCGTGGTCGGCGACAAAGAGCGTGAAGCCCAAACGGTAGCCGTGCGTGCCCGTGGTGGTGTCGATCTGGGTGTGATGCCTCTCGATACCTTCATTGAGCGTCTGCGTCAGGACGTGCAGTCGTTCAACTGAGCCACTTGGCAGCCCGGCTCGTTTTTTTAATTTTTAGAGGAAACGTAACATCGCTACTGATAAGTCTGCGCACCGCATCAACGGTGAGATTACTGCACCCGAGGTGCGTCTGGTCGGAGTCGAGAACGAACCGCTCGGCATCGTGAAACTCGCTGATGCGTTCCGCATGTCGGAACAGCAAGATGTGGATCTGGTCGAAATCGCTCCGCAAGCGGTTCCGCCGGTCTGCCGTTTGATGGATTACGGCAAGTTCAAGTACTCGGAAGCGAAGAAGCAGCACGAGGCCAAGCTCAAGCAGAAGGTGGTCCAGGTCAAGGAAGTCAAATTCCGCCCGGGTACCGATGACGGCGATTACAACGTCAAGCTGCGTAACCTCATCCGCTTCCTCGACGACGGCGACAAGACGAAAATCACGTTGCGTTTCCGTGGCCGCGAAATGGCTCACCAGGAAATCGGTATGCGCATGCTCGAGCGTCTGCGTGCTGACCTCGACGAAGTCGGTCAGGTCGAGCAGATGCCGAAAATGGAAGGGCGCCAGATGATCATGGTGCTCGCGCCGAAGAAAAAGAAGTAAGCGATTGGAGCGGCGGCGCGCCGTGTGGCGCGCGCTCTGGTTGTCATTGTGAAAGATTGAACGGTGCTGTGCCGGGTGTCCGGTGCGGTATCGGCAGGTTTCGGATCGGTGTCCATGCAAATGGGCACTGTGTCCTGAAAAGCGGCTGCCGGCGGCATTCTCACTTGCCGGCGGTCTGCATACCAAGTGGAATGGGTTTCGAAGGGCGGGTAATGGCCATCTGGCCGACCGCACACCCATATCCATCTAATAATGGAGTTGTCATGCCGAAGATGAAGACCAAGAAGAGTGCTGCAAAGCGCTTCGTGGTGCGTCCGGGCGGTACCGTCAAGCGCGGTCAAGCCTTCAAGCGCCACATTCTTACCAAGAAGACCACCAAGAACAAACGCCATTTGCGCGGTTCGACGGCAGTTCATGAAGCAGATATGAACTCCGTGCGCGCAATGCTGCCGTTCGCTTAACCCTTAACCGACACTCATAGGAGCAAGACATGCCTCGAGTAAAACGTGGGGTTACCGCACGGGCCCGTCACAAGAAGATCATCAAGCTGGCCAAGGGTTACCGCGGCCGTCGCAATAACGTCTATCGCATCGCCAAGCAGGCGGTCATGCGCGCAGGCCAATACGCCTACCGCGATCGCCGCAACAAGAAGCGTGTGTTCCGCGCATTGTGGATCACGCGTATCAACGCGGCGGTGCGTCAGCACGACATGACGTACAGCGTGTTCATCAACGGCCTGAAGAAGGCTTCGATCGAACTCGACCGCAAGGTGCTGGCCGACATGGCTGTGTTCGACAAGGCTGCTTTTGCTGCGATCGTTCAGCAGGTGAAAGCCGCCGTTGCAGCCTGATTGCGCTTTGGGCAATTAAACTGCGTGGTTCGTTGCAGCGAACATCCGGTAGTTTCGGTGACGCTGCAACAAAAACGGGGCTCCTCACCGAGCCCCGTTTTTGTTGGTAGAACCAGTTTTGCAACGATTGAACACTGACGTTGAAATGATGGGATCAATGGATCTGGACCAGATTGTCGCCGACGCGCAAAAAGCCTTCGCAGAAGCCTCCGACGTCACCACCCTCGAGAACGAGAAAGCCCGCTTTCTCGGTAAATCGGGTGCGCTGACCGAGCTGTTGAAGGGCCTTGGCAAACTTGACCCCGAAACGCGCAAGACCGAAGGCGCACGGATCAACCTCGTCAAGCAGCAGGTGGAAGCCGCGTTGACGGCCCGCCGTCAGGCGCTGGCCGACGCGTTGCTGAACCAGCGCCTCGCCGCCGAGGCCATCGACGTTACGCTGCCCGGCCGCGGCACCGGTGCGGGCAGCCTGCACCCGGTGATGCGCACATGGGAGCGCGTCGAACAGATTTTCCGTACGATCGGATTCGACGTGGCCGACGGCCCCGAGATCGAAACCGACTGGTACAACTTCACCTCGCTGAACAGCCCGGAAAACCATCCGGCGCGTTCGATGCAGGACACCTTCTACGTCGACGGCAAAGATGCCGACGGCCGTCAATTGCTGTTGCGCACGCATACCAGCCCGATGCAGGTGCGCTACGCGCGTACCAACACGCCGCCGATCAAGGTGATCGTGCCGGGCCGCACCTATCGTGTGGACAGCGACGCGACTCACTCGCCCATGTTCAATCAGGTCGAAGGCCTGTGGATCGACGAGAACATCAGCTTCGCGGATCTGAAGGGCGTCTACTCCGACTTTCTTAAGAAATTCTTCGAGCGCGACGATATTCAGGTGCGCTTCCGTCCGTCGTACTTTCCGTTTACCGAACCGTCGGCTGAAATCGACATGCTGTTCGAAACGGGCAAGAACGCCGGCAAGTGGCTCGAAATTTCGGGTTCCGGCCAGGTTCACCCCACGGTGATCCGCAACATGGGCCTCGACCCCGAACGCTACATCGGTTTTGCTTTCGGCAGCGGCCTCGAACGGCTCACCATGTTGCGTTACGGCGTGCAAGACCTGCGTCTGTTCTTCGAAAACGACCTGCGTTTCCTGCGTCAATTCGCGTGAACCGGCGCGTACGAACGCGACTAGCATAGAGCGCGGCATCGCACGCAGTGCGTGCCGCCAGCAGCGTCCCCGGCAGTGCCCAGCGAATCAATGGGCCGCTTGCCGGACATGGACCTAACCTGATCAGAACGTACACAGAACCATGCAATTCCCGGAATCCTGGCTGAGAACCTTTGTCGATCCGCAACTGACGACCGATGAACTGTCGCACGCTTTGACGATGGCGGGTCTCGAAGTCGAAGACCTGCGGCCGGCCGCGCCGCCGACCTCGAAGATCGTCGTCGGCCAGGTGCTGGAGGTCGTCAAGCATCCGGATGCGGATAAGCTCAACGTGTGTCAGGTCGACGCCGGCACCGGCGCGACGCTGAACATCGTGTGCGGTGCGCCGAATGTCGCGCCGGGCATCAAGGTGCCGGTCGCTTTGGTAGGCGCGCAACTGCCGCCGGCCGAAGAGGGCGGTGCGCCGTTCGCGATCAAGCTCTCGAAGCTGCGCGGGGTGGAAAGTCAGGGCATGCTTTGCTCGGCACGCGAGTTGAAGCTCTCGGAAGATCATAGCGGCCTGATGATCCTGCCGGAAGCTACGCCGATCGGCCAGGACATTCGCGAAACGCTCAATCTCGACGACACGATTTTCGAAATCAAGCTGACGCCGAACAAGGCGGACTGCCTGTCGGTGTTTGGCGTGGCGCGCGAAACCTCGGCGATTACCGGCGCGCCGCTGCGTCCGCTCGAGATCAAGCCGGCCGAAGTGAAGCTCAACGAAACATTGCCGGTCAAGATCTCGGCTCCCGATCTGTGCGGCCGTTTTTCGGGTCGCGTGATTCGTGGCGTGAATGCGCGCGCGAAATCGCCGCAATGGATGGTGCAGCGTCTCGAGCGCTCGGGCCAGCGCAGCATTTCCGCGCTCGTCGACATCTCGAACTATGTGATGCTCGAACTCGGCCGTCCGTCGCACGTGTTCGATCTGGACAAGATCCACGGCGGCATGGATGTGCGCTGGGGCCGCAAGGGCGAAACGCTCAAACTGCTGAACGGCAGTACCGTCGAACTCGATGAAACCGTCGGCGTGATCGCCGATGAACAGCACATCGAGAGCCTCGCCGGCATCATGGGCGGCGACAGCACCGCCGTGACGCTCGACACCACCAACATTTATCTCGAAGCCGCGTTCTGGTGGCCCGATAGCATTCGTGGCCGCTCGCGCAAGTACAACTTCTCGACTGATGCCGGACATCGCTTCGAGCGCGGCGTGGATTACGCGACCACCGTCGAGCACATCGAACGCATTACGCAACTGATTCTCGATATCTGCGGCGGCGAAGCCGGCCCGGTCGACGATCAGATCGTCAACGTGCCGAAGCGCGAGCCCGTGAAGATGCGTGTCTCGCGTGCGAACCGCATTATCGGCATCAAGATCGACGCGGACGAAATCGCGCAGATCTTCACGCGCCTCGGCCTGACGTTCGAACGCGACGGCGATACCTTCGCGGTGAACCCGCCGTCATACCGCTTCGATATCGAAATTGAAGAAGACCTGATCGAAGAAGTCGCGCGTATCTACGGCTTCGAAAAGATCCCCGCGCGTCCGCCGGTCGCCACCAGCGAAATGCTGCCGACCAACGAAACGAAGCGCTCGATTCACGTGATCCGTCACGCGCTCGCCGCACGCGACTACGCGGAAACGGTCAACTTCAGTTTCGTGGACGCCGAGTGGGAGCAGGATTTCGCCGGCAACGACAGGCCGGTACGTCTGCTCAATCCGATTGCAAGCCAGTTGTCGGTGATGCGTACCACGCTGTTCGGCAGCCTGATCAATGTATTGCGCACCAACCTGAACCGTCGCGCGGCCGACCGCGTGCGCGTGTTCGAAGCCGGCCGCGTATTCCTGCACGATCCGTCGATCAAGGCGGGTGAACTGACGGTGGAAGGTTTTGCTCAGCCGAAGATGATCGGCGCCCTCGCCTATGGTCCCGCTCTGGAAGAGCAATGGGGTGCGCAAACGCGCCCGGTCGACTACTTCGACGTGAAGGGCGATCTGGAAGCGGTGCTTGCGCCGGCCGTGGCGAGCTTCGTGAAAGCGGAGCATCCGGCATTGCATCCGGGCCGCAGTGCGCGTATTGAACTGAATGGCCGCGCAGTGGGCTGGATTGGCGAATTGCATCCGCGCTGGATGCAAAAGTATGATTTGCCGCATGCGCCAATTCTGTTTGAAATCGAAGCGGAAGCATTAATGCAGCGGGTATTGCCCACGCCGGCGGAGGTGTCGAAATTCCCACCGGTACGGCGTGATATTGCGGTAGTCGTCGATCAGAAAATCGAGGTGCAGGCGCTGCTGGACGAGCTTCAGAAGGCTCAATCCGAACCGGCCTGCAAGGCTATCCAGAAGGTTGCGCTTTTTGACGAATTCCGTCCAAAATCAAACACTTCCGGTGGTCTGGCCGCGCATGAGAAAAGCCTTGCGTTCCGTGTGACCTTGCAAGATACTGGCGGGACCCTTCAGGATGAAACGGTCGATCTGGCCATTCAAACTCTGGTGGAACGTCTGGCTCGAGTATATGGCGCACGGTTGCGTGGATAACCCGCAGTTAACATTTGCACGGCATTTTTCCGCAACTTCCGTTTCTGCTTGGCGCGCCATTTGATAGATATGAATGAAATGAACTCGAGTGATTTCGAAGCCCTTCTTACGGCGCAGCGTAGCGCCATGATTCGCGATATTCCGACATCACCCGCGGCCGTTTCTACCGAAACGCCGACGCTGACCAAAGCTGAACTTGCCGAGTTGCTGTTCGACAATGTCGGGCTCAACAAGCGGGAAGCGAAAGACATGGTCGAAGCATTCTTCGAGGTGATCCGCGACGCGCTTGAGAGTGGCGATAGCGTGAAGCTGTCGGGGTTCGGCAACTTCCAGTTGCGCGACAAACCCCAGCGTCCCGGCAGAAACCCGAAGACCGGCGAGGCGATTCCGATTGCCGCGCGCCGCGTTGTGACGTTCCATGCAAGTCAAAAGCTGAAAGCGCTGGTCGAGAACGGCGCTGAAGCGAGCTTTACGCGCTGATCGACTGGCGCGTCCCTGCGCAACCCACCACGACGGCTAACTGACGATGACAGCGACGATCGAAAAAGTCGTCTTGCCTCCGATTCCGGCGAAGCGCTACTTCACGATTGGTGAGGTCAGCGAACTATGCGGTGTGAAACCGCATGTGCTGCGCTACTGGGAACAGGAGTTCACGCAGTTGAGGCCGGTCAAGCGGCGCGGCAATCGCCGTTACTACCAGCATCATGAGGTGCTGCTGATCCGGCGGATTCGCGAGTTGTTGTATGAGCAGGGCTTTACGATCAACGGTGCGCGCAATCGGCTGGATTCGCACGGCGGTGGCGCTCACAATGCGCCTGCTGAGATCGTCGAGGAAGGTGAGGGTGCAGCGGCACCAGCAGCAAAAACGGCTGCGGTAGACGTGGAGCAGTTGCGCAAAGAGTTGCTGCACGTGATCGATCTGTTGGGCCACTAGTTGGCTTTGTTGGGCTCGGACAGTTCTAATCGCCTGAAGTGTCTGTTATAATTTTTAGCTGTTCGGGGCGTAGCGCAGCCTGGTAGCGTACCTGCATGGGGTGCAGGTGGTCGGAGGTTCAAATCCTCTCGCCCCGACCAAAGAAATCAAGGCCTTACAAGCAATGCTTGTAAGGCCTTTTTCGTTTCCTGGCGGTTTCTGTTCTACCCTGTCCCGCTTCCTGCCAGACTACTGCCCGACTACCGCCTGACTACAACCTGAGCGCCGCCTGGCCCATCCACGGAGACCGAGGATCCGATGCGAGCAGTTCTGTTGATCGACGATCACGCAATGTTTCGCGAAGGGCTCGTCCTCGCGCTCACTCAAGCCGCGCCCGATTTCACCGTGCACGCTGTCTCCAATGGCAGCGAGGCCATTGCCGAACTCGAAGCGCACAGCGGGATCAGCGTTGTGATGATGGACTACTACTTGCCGGACGTAGGGGGCAGCGTCTTGCTACGGCGTCTTCGGCAGGCGCGTCCGGGCGTTCACATACTCGTGCTGTCCGCGTCGGAGGACCCTGATGACGTGCACGCCGCGTTGTCAGCCGGCGCCCAGGGCTTCATTCACAAATCGGCTTCGAGCAAGACATTGCTGGAAGCGCTCAATGGTGTGATCGAAGGCAAACAGATCGTGCCGGACACCTACGCGGCCATCGAAACGAACGGGCGCCGCCTCTCTCAATCCGACGACGCAGCCTTGCTAAGCGCATTGACGCCACGGCAGATCGAAGTGTTGCGGCTCGTCTGCGACGGCTTGCGCAATAGCGAAATCTCCACGCGTCTGGGCACTAGCGAGAAAACCGTCAAGGCGCATATGACGGCGATCCTGGCCGGGCTCGGCGTAATCAATCGCACGCAAGCGGTACTTATCGCGCGCCGTGCCGGGCTATTCGGCAAGCCGACCTGACGCGCTAGACGGTGTTGCCGTTCCGTTCGCGTGCGGCGGGTGCGAGCAACTCCGTAATCACATGACGCAGATGAACCGAGTCGACCGGCTTGTGCAGCAGCGGCCACGCGCGCGCGGACGCTTCGATCAACCGCGACGGATCGGTGTCGCCGCTAATCAGCATCGCCGGGATCGTGTCGTCTGCATAC
Source organism: Paraburkholderia sp. BGA-UO-ETr-F12 (assembly GCF_059567945.1). NCBI lineage: Bacteria > Pseudomonadati > Pseudomonadota > Betaproteobacteria > Burkholderiales > Burkholderiaceae > Paraburkholderia > Paraburkholderia sp. BGA-UO-ETr-F12. The sequence continues at coordinate 55,308 of NZ_JCAQOZ010000058.1, forward strand.
TCTTCATGCAGTCGGTCAATAACCTCGATGCCGGTCTCATGATCGCGCAGCCGGAAGTCGCATACGATCAGCGCCGGCTTCCCGGCGGCGTCGGCTGCCGCCTGCAGGATCTCATTGCCACTGCCGCCGACCATCACCCGATAGCCCCAGGTTTCGAGCAGCAGTCGTAGACCCTGCAGATTGTCCGCGTCGTCTTCGACGACAAAGATCAGTTGCCCCTGGAGACGTTGCTTGTGGTCACCGGCGCCGATTTCCGCATCGGCGGTAAGCGGCAGCGGTGCGGCTGCCGCTGTCTCGCCGACCGGCAACGTGATCGCGAACACACTGCCGCGTCCGGGCCGGGAACGCAATTCGAGCGGATGGCCGAGCAGGTCGGCGGTGCGGCGCACGATAGCAAGGCCGAGCCCCAGTCCTTTGTTGCGGTCGCGTTCCGGGTTGCTCAGCTGGCGGAACTCGAGAAAGATGCTCTCGTGCTCTTCCGGCGCGATGCCGACGCCGGTATCCCACACTTCCACCCGCAACGTCGTGCCGCGCTGACGGCACGCGATCAACACGCCGCCTTGCCGTGTGTGCCGGATTGAGTTGTCGACCAGATTGCGCAGAACGCGGTCGAGCAGCACGGGATCGGAATAGACCGCAGGCGCGCCGCTGCAATGCAAACGCAGGATAAGCCGACGTGCCGCCGCCTGCGGTGCATATTCGCGTTGAATTTGATCGAGCAGCGAGTCGATCGGGAAATGGCGGCGTCGCGGTTTGATGACGCCGGCATCGAGACGCGAGATGTTCAACAGGCCATCGAACAGACTACCCATCGCCGCGGTCGCCCGGCCGATGTGATCGACCAGTTGGCGGCTCTTTGCATTCAGTTGCTGTTCGCGCAGGACTCCGACATACAGGCTCAGCGCGTGGACCGGCTGACGCAGATCGTGACTCGCCGAGGCGAGAAATTGCGACTTGGCCAGATTGCTGCGTTCAGCCGCTTCTTTCTCGACCGCCAGACGTTGCAGCAAGTCGGTGTTCTCGAAGCGGATGCGCAGCGAGTCGAGTTGCGTCCGGTACATGCGATGCGCAAAGGCGAACGTGACGGCCAGATACAACACACCCGCGAGTCCAAGCGCATGGGCGATCGTGCCCGGCAGCAAGCAAAGCGCGACGAACGACGGCACGAAATAGGGCACTTCGAACGCATACAGCAGCGGCAGATGAATGCAATACGCGTAAATGGCGCCGGTGCCGAGCGTGAGCAGACCGATGATCAGGAACATCTGCTGTTCGAAAGGCGCATGAAACAGCCAGTACGCATACGGCAGACCCCAGAGCGCGCCGGCGAGCGCGGTACACCAGCGTATCGAACGTTCCCAGCGCCGCAGTGACATCATCTGCCGGCTCGCGCGGTCATAACGCGCCACCAGCACCGCACGCGTGAGCGTGACTAACGCATTCGCGGCGAACCAGGCAAGCAGTTCGCGCAGCGAAAAATTACCGTGTAATACAACGACGATCAGGCCGACCGTGAGCAACGAGCCCGCGAGCGCCACAGGAAAGTTGCGGCGCAGCGCCGCCATCTGCGCCGCAAAAATCTGATCGGCATAAGGGGAAGGGGGCACGGCGATCGGCGCCGCTTGACGGTTCATTGTTCCAGGGCCTTTGGCGTTGAGTCACGACCGGTTCGCAGCGGGAGTCTCCCACAGATTTTTATCGTCGGCATGGGACTTTAGTCCGATGCGCGATGTTTGCAATATTCGTAAGATTCGCGGACCGGATGTCGAACGGGCCTCAGAAGCGGTATGGACATACTCATTTCCAGGTATGTTCTATTGCAGCGCTTTGCACTAACGTCACGACAGACCGCATCGTTCAACGTCCGAGGAAAAACGAACGTACGGGTGACCTGAGATGGCAATAAGAATATCGCGCGTCCATGTGCTGCCTGCAGCAAGGCGGCGCCCCCGCATCTCTCCCACGGCTGCGGGCACATGATTTTCAGGCAACGCTGGACTACCCGCGTCTTCTGGCACGGCGAAAGGGGATCTTGTACCGTGGACCTGGAGTTCGTTGAGACCGCCTGGGCGGCGAAAGAGCGGCTGCGGCTATCGTTGATGGCGAGCCCCGATGGACAACTGATCGAACGGCAACTCGTGCAACCCGACGGCATGTGCATCACCATTGCGACGCGGCTTCGCGGCGCGGATGACTTGACGGAGGCCGTTGCCAGCGATCCTCATCGCGATGTGCTGCGGGTCGCCTATCAGCGCGCTTTCGAGCGGCATGACCGGTTGCTGCGCGAACGCGCCGAAGCGAGCGGCAAGGCCTTGCAAATGGGCTTAAGCGACCTTGATTCGATTCGCGCGACGCGCAGCGAACCCAGGCTGGCGCATCTCGTATCGTCCGTGCTCGACCGGCGCGGGCAAGCGCCGGTGAAGTACATCTTCGCGTCGTACCAGTTGTCCGATCGCGAGCAGGGTATCAGCTGGTGTCACTTCCTTTCGGAAGGCTGCTTCTCGCTGCTGCAAAAGTTCGTGCAGCGGCGGTGGTACATGAACGACCTGTTTCTGGAGTACGCGCGCTCGAATAGCAAGCCGTGCCGGAGCGATCAGATCGAAATCCGCAGCGCCGGGCAGCGTCAGGCGTTCGACGCATTTGCCGAGGCGGGTTTTGCCGCCGGCGTGATATCGCCTGCCCGCACGGCGGGCGAGACTTTCGTCGCGTACCTGCTGGTGGCGGGCATGGGCGACGCGAGAAGCCAGGATCTGATGCTGAGGCGGCGTCACACGCTGCGGGTGCTGGCGGCCGAACTGGTGGAGTGGCGCGCCGAAGCGCGTGCGCGCGCGGCTACCGACGAATACAAGCTGTCCGCACGCGATATCGAAGTCCTGCAGATGTTGAGCCGCGGTATGGCAGCCGCACCTATCGCGCAGGTGCTGAAGCTGTCTGCAAACCAGGTACACCGAAGGATCTATCCGGAGATCGTCGAGAAACTACGGGTTCGTCATATCAGCGAAGCAGCCAAGGCGGCGCGCGATCTGGGCGTGCTGGGCGGCAGCATGCGCGCCGGCACGAGCCGGTAAGCGGAGTCGGGCTGATCGTTTGGACTGGAGGCGCGAAAACCGGCTCAGCCTTTCTGGAGGCGGCAGGGCCGGCTGCAGTGAGCGTCGCATAGGTCGGCGCGACATACAAATCAAGCGCCGACTTTGTATTAGTACGATGAATATTATTTGTTAAAAGTCCCTGCCGAGACCGGGCAATTGGGGGCCGGGGGCAGCAAGAGGCACCAGAAATCCTACTGACAAAGGGGATAAAAACGTGGGGATAAAAACATGGACCTTTCCAGCCAGGATTCGATCCTCCTGCCAGTACTGAACAGCAAAGACCACTAACCCCGGGGACCGACCCAGGGCGAGTTTATCCACAATTAACTGGAGCAGGCATCCAGTCCGGGCTGCGCACCTGAGAGGCGTCGCACGGCGGGGGCGGACACGACATGCTCGTGATCGAAGCAAATCCAGCAGGACCGGCGGCCGTGTTGCCGCTACTTCAGCGTTATCGCGCGGACAGCGACGAACTTGCTGTGCCGCATGCAAACCGCATTGCGTTGCTTGGACCGATGCGTATCGAGCGCGGCGATACCGTACTCCCGCTGAAGTATCACAAGTCGCGCGCGCTGCTCGCGTGGCTCGTGTCGCAACCGGGCGCCGCGCATTCGCGCGACTGGCTGGCCGAATTGCTATGGCCTGGCGAAGAACCGGGGAGCGGGCGTCGCAAGCTGAAACGCATTCTGTTCGACGTGAAAGCGGCGCTTGGCGAAGAATGCTTCGAGATCCATCGTGATCTGCTGTGCCTGAGGCCGGACGCGTTGCCATGGGTCGACGTTCATGCGTTGTCCGTAGCGATCGGCGAGTTGCCGCCCGACGACCGGCTCGTCGAGACCGCCGCGGGCGCAGCGCCGGCCCAGCTCGAAGCGTTGTCCAAAACCGCCGCGCTCTACAGAGGGGAATTCCTCGCCGATATCCAGATCGACGACGCCGGCGAATTCGAACGCTGGATGGACGCGCGTCGCGTCGCTTATCGTTGCGCCATCTCGCGCTTGCGACGATTCCTTACCGAAGGATTTGCGCAGCAGGGCGAGTTCACCCGCGCGGCTGCTCATGCTCGCCGCCTGACGGTCGAGGAGCCTTGGGACGAATCCGCATGGCAGTTGCTGATCGGCTTGCTGATGCGTGCCGGTCGCCGCACCGAGGCGCAAGCCGAACTCGAACACTGCCGGGCCGCGCTCGACGTCCCCCCGCATCGCGACACGCTTGCACTCGTCGCGACACCGACGCGTTCGGTTGCGCCGATGTTCGCCGAGGCGGCGGAGCGTCGGCAGATCACGGTCGTCTATTGCCAGCTCACCGTGCCGCGCTGCGACGATCCGGATAGCTGGGCCGCCGCGCTCGTGGCCCCGCGCAAGCGCTGCGAAGCGATTCTGCAGGCAGCGGGCGGTTATATCGTGCATGCGCCAGGCGGCGGCATGTTCGCGTACTTCGGCTTTCCGGTCACGCATGAAGGCGCTGTCCGCCGGGCCGTGACTGCCGCGCTCGAATGCCGCGATTCGATGCGGGCAGACGGCGCGGCCGGTACACCCGATCGCGGTGGCGTCGATATCGCATTCGGCATTCATACGGGGCTCACGCTTAGCGCCGCCCACGAGAATCAGCCGGATCTCGGTTGCCGGCTGACGCGCATCGTCGGCCTGCTTGCCAATAGCGCGCGCGCCGGCGAAGTTCTCATGAGCGATGCAACGGCCGAGTTGCTGCCGGATTGCGATTTTCGCGCCGTGCGCCAGGTGTTCGTCAGCGATGCCTCCACCGGCGAAAGAGTGGAAGCGCTGCTGGCGATGCCGCTGGATGCTGCGCTGCCGGCGCAGGAGCGCGGCACGCTGATCGGTCGCGATGCGCAACTGACGCAACTGAATCATGCATTGCGTCAGTGCGCGCAGCTATCGATGCGCGCGCTGCTCATGACGGGTGACGCGGGGACAGGAAAATCGTCGCTGGTCAGGCAGTTTGTGAAGAGCCGGGGCATACCGGCGATCGAACTGCGCTGCCGGCCCGAATCGGCGACAACGCTCTTTCATCCATTCCGACGCTGGCTCCGCGACGCTACGGTGCCGAACACTGCGCGTGCTCAAGCAGCATTCGCGGCCTTGGGCGATGCGTTCAGCGATCAGTCGAACCGGCTTGAATGCGCTTCGCGCCAGGCCGAAGCGATTGTGAATCACCTGCTCGGGATGCTCGAAGAAACCGTACCGGATGGCGGCCTCATCTGTCTCGACGATCTGCAATGGGCGGACCCGGGCACCTTGCAACTCGTGTCGCGCCTCGTTGAGACACCGCTGCACCGGCGCTTGCCGATCCTCGTCGGGCGCGACGATTTTGCCGCGCCGTGGTTGTCTACGACTGCGATAGCCCGCATCCAGCTCAAACCGCTGTCGCCCGAATCGAGCCTGGAGTTGATCGCGACACTCACGCAGGGCGCGGCGCTCGAGCCCGACACGGAGGCGCAAATCGCGAGGCGTGCCGACGGTGTGCCGCTCTATCTGGTGGCGCTCGCGCGCGCGGCGGCCGACGCCGAACGCGTACCGGCCAACACCGTGCCGCCGTGCCTGCATGAATTGCTGATGGGGCGCATCGATTCGGTCGGCGCCGCCAAACCGCTGGCTCAACTGGCCGCCGCCAGCGGCAGGGATTTTTCCGCGGCGTTGCTGGCTGACGCGGCGGGACGCAGTGTCGGCGAAATCGAGCCGGTGCTCACCACGCTTTTGCAGGCGCGGCTCATCGTTGCAACGGGCGCGGGTTGCTATGCGTTCCGTCATCCGATGCTGCGTGAGGCGGCCTATCAATCGCTCTCGCGCGAACGGCGGCAATGGGCGCATCAGCGCGTCGCCGGTGCGCGGCTCGCGCTGGAAGGCGTGCCGAAATCGATCCAGCAGCCGTGAAGCGAGCTTCGCAAGGAAGCTCGCGCCGCGCTCACGAGCGCAGACATTAGAGACGCGAAAAGCGCTTCGATCAAGGACGGAAACGTTTCGGAAACGCGGTCTTCCCATCATGGCGGCAACTCGCAGAACTTTGCAGCAGGTTATGCAGGGTTTGGCGAATTGCAAGCCAGGGGGCGTGGCGCATCGCACGCGAAAGAAACATAAAAGGACCGTCCGGGTTTTCATCCAATGCCATTTTTTCCGTGCAGGACGCCGACGCGCTTTGACGTGTTGCATCGCACAGCCTTGCTGACGGCAGGCCTGTGCGCCGCATGGCCTGCATTCCCACAGACTCCGCCAACTCCGCCGACTTCAGGGCAATTGCTCGAAGCCATCAAGCCAGCTCCGCAGGTGCCGCCTGCCGACCCGAACGTGGTCGTCAAGCCGCCCGAGGCGCCGCCGGCGCCGAAAGTCGAAGCGCCGGATCTGCGCTTCACGCCGCAGGGTTTTCGCTTTACCGGCAACACCGTGATATCGAGCGAGGAGCTGACCGCCTTGCTTGCGCCGTATGCGTTTCACGAAGTCGACCTGGACGGTCTGAACGAAATCGTCGACAAGGTGAAGGCTTTCTATCGCCAGCGGGGCTACTTCCTTGCAGTCGCATTCCTGCCGAAGCAGAATATTTCGGATGGCGTCGTGACAATCGGCATTCTCGAAGGGCGCCTCGGCAAGATCACGGTCAAGCATCCTTATCCGCCCGAAGCGCGCGTGACCGAAGACCAGGTGCTGGGCATGCTGCGCGCGCGGCTGAAGGAAGGCGACGTCATTACGGAGAAATCCGTCGAAACACCGCTGCTGCTGATTCGCGATCTGCCCGGTGCGGTGATCCGCTCGACCCTCAATCGCGGCGCACAGGTCGGCACCGCCGATCTCGAAGTCGAGGTGCTGCCCGAAAAGCCCAAGCGGATCACCGGCGAAGTCGACGTGGACAACTACGGCAATCGCTATGCGGGCGCCTATCGCCTGGGGCTTAAGACCAGTCTCGTGAGTCCGCTCGGGATCGGCGATCTGCTGACGGTGCAAGGCTTCATCACCAACCAGAACCTGAGCGACTTTGGCGACGTGAGCTATCTCGTGCCGGTGGGGCACCTCGGGACCCGCGTGGGCATCGACTATGGACGGCTCAACTATTCGCTCGGCAAGGAGTTCGCCGACCTGAACGCGCACGGTACCGCCGACGTCGTCAATCTGTTCGTACTCCATCCGATCGAGCGCAGCAAGGATTCGAATCTGTTCGCTCAGGTGGGGTTGACCTACGAACAATTGAACGACAAGCAGAGCGGCGCGCCCACGCAGCAGAAAAATATCATTGGGCTGAAGGCTCAGGTGAACGGCGATTCGCGCGGCACAGGCTATGTCAACGTGTACACCGCCGGCGTGATGTTCGGCACACTCGGCTTTGGCAGCGACACCGAGAAAAGCGACGACGCCAGCGTAAATGGCTATCACACCAACGGCTTCTTCACGAAGTTCTACGGCGACTATCAGCGCCTGCAGCAACTCGCGCCGAATCTCGCCCTGTTCTTCTCCGCGTCGGGCCAGGCCGCCTCGAAGAATCTGACCGCGGCGGAGAAGTTCTCGCTGGGCGGCGCGAACCGCGTGCGCGGTTATCCCGAAGGCGAGGCAATCGGCGACGACGGCTTCGCCAGCACGCTCGAATTGCGCTACACGGTGCCGGGCTTGCATATCGGCGCCGGCGGTTTTGTACTGACGAGCTTCTTCGATTTCGGCTACATCCTGTCCAACGCCAAACCGGGCGACGCGCCGGCGCCCGATCCCGGCCAGTCCAATAGCGTGCGCCTGCTGAGCTACGGCGTCGGCATGAATTTCGGCGCGCCGAACAAGTACCTGTTCCGCACCAGCATCGCGTGGCATGGCGGCAGGAAGCCGACCTCCGACACGCACGACAACACGCCGCGAGTCTGGGTGCAATGGGTGCAGTTCTTTTGATGCGGGCCTGAGGTCCGTGCGCTGGGGAGACGGGATGCTGCGGAAAAACGGATCGGTGCATGATTCCGGTCGTTCCGATTGTTCCTTTAACGAGAGCCGTTGCGGCACGCGCGCCGTTTCGTGGCCGCCATACCTGTGCGCGCTCGTACTGGAGTCTGCGCTGCTGCTGACAAGCGCGACTGGTTTCGCGCAGACCCTTCCCGCCGGCGCCAAGGTGGTATCGGGCAATGTCACGGTGACGCAGCCCAACGGCCAGCAACTGGTGGTCAACCAGGGGAGTAGCAACGCGATCATCAACTGGCAGAGCTTCTCGATCGGTCACGGTAACAGCGTCACGTTCGTTCAGCCGAATGCGAGTTCCGTTGCGCTTAATCGGGTCGTGGGCGGCTCGCCGTCGTCGATCTTCGGCAGTCTCACGGCGACCGGCAAGGTCTTTCTCATCAACCCGGCGGGCGTGCTGTTTGCGCCGGGGGCATCGGTAAACACCGGCAGTTTCGTGGCGTCGACGCTCGGTATCTCGGACAGAGATTTTCTCGCCGGGCGCTATACGTTTCAGAACGGCGGCTCGGCCGGTAGCATCGTCAATCAGGGTTCGGTGAACGCGCGCGACGGTGCAGTGGTTTTCATCGCGCCGCAGATCGTCAACGCGGGTAACGTGAGCGCGGCGGCCGGCGTTGCACTGGCGGCGGGAGATCGGGTCAGCATGACGCTGGATGCCGAAAGCCCGTTGTCGGTGAGTGTCGACGCCAGTGCGCTGAAGGCCAGCATTACCCACAGCGGCACCATTTTCTCCGGCGGCCCGGTGATGCTGAGCGCGCAGACGCGTGACAGTGCGCTCGATACCGTTATCAACAGCAGCGGTGTGATTCGTGCGCGGTCGATCAGCTCGAACGGTGAAGACATTCAACTGAATGGCGGCGCGCAAGGCATCGTATCGATCAGCGGCACGCTCGACGCAAGCGGCGCAGGGCCGAGTGGCCGCGGCGGCGACATTACGGTGAGCGGCGCTCAGTTGGCGCTTGCCGGGACGGCAAAGCTCGACACGTCCGGCGCTCTCGGCGGCGGCACCATCCTGGTAGGCGGCGCCGCGCACGGCGGTGGGCCATTGCAGAATGCGTCGACCACGACAATTGCAAAAGGGGCCGTGCTGGACGCGAGCGCAACCGGCCAGGGTAATGGCGGACAGGTTGTCGTCTGGTCCAATGACCGCACGCAATTTTCAGGTGCGATTGTGTCGCGCGGCGGCGCCAACGGCGGCAATGGCGGCAACGCGGAGATTTCGAGCAAGGGGGCGTTTGTCGTGGACGGCTCGGTTGATCTGAGCGCGCCGCATGGCCAACGTGGCACCTTGCTGCTCGATCCGTACGATCTGTGCATCGTCGCGGCAGACCCCGGCACCTGCGGGACTCTGGCGTCGGGAACCGGCACATTCACCGCGGGCGCGAGTGATTCGTATGTGTTGACGTCGACCCTGGCAGGACTTTCGTCGACGACCAATCTCGTGCTTCAGGCCACCAACTCCATCATCTTCCTCTCGAATCTGGCGCTGAATGCGACGACTACGCCGGCTTCGCAGGGATCGATATCGCTCGAGGCCGGCAACGCCATTCAGATGAATGGCTTTTCGCTCACGACTGGCGGCGGCAACATCTCGATGCTGGCCGGCGCAGGCGGCATGTCGCTTGGCAACCTGAGTGCGGGCACGGGAGCGATCACGCTTGGGTTGACGGACGCGAATGGGACGATAACCCAGGCAAGCGGCAGTTCGATCGTTGGTACTGGCGGATTGACGTTGACCGGCGGAACGCTCGACCTGAGCCAGGTTAATGGGTACAGCGGCGGCACGAATGTCAGCGGCGGCACCCTGGCCATGTCAGGCAGCGGCACGGCCGGCGTTTCAGCGATCAGCGTCGGCAGCGGCGCGACGCTGGACGTGCAGAACACGCTCGCCAACGCGGTGACGTTGAACGGTGGCACGCTGGCGACGAGCACGGGTAACGGTGTCGTAAACGGTCAGGTGACGCTGAATGGCGGCAATACATTTTCGACCGGCGCCAATGCCACGCTGACTGTCGGCAATGCCGTCAGCGATGGCACGTCGGCCGGTGCGCTGACGGTCAACGGTCCGGGCACGGTGGTGCTAGGCGGCGTCAACACGTTCAGTGGCGGAACGACAATCAGTGGCGGCACGTTGGCCCTGGTTGGCAGTGGAACAGCGGGTACGGCGGCGATCAGCGTCGGCAGCGGTGCCGCACTGGATGTGCAGAACACGCTTACCAATGTAGTGACGTTAAACGGCGGGACACTGGAGACAACGACCGGCACGGGCATCGTGAACGGTCAGGTGACGCTGAACGGCGGCAATACGTTTTCAACCGGCAGTAACGCGACGCTGACTGTTGGCGGTGCGGTTGTCGACGGTGCGTCGCCCGGTGCGCTGACCACGAGCGGTACGGGCACGGTAGTCCTGACCGGCATGAACTCATATACCGGCGACACGCTGGTGAGCAACGGCACGCTGCAGGGTAATACACAGAGTTTGCACGGCGGTATTACGAACAACGCGTTGCTGGTTTTCGATCAGACGTCGACAGGAACGTTCGGTGGCACGATCAGCGGGACCGGCGCAGTCACCAAACAGAACAGCGGTGCGTTGACGTTCAATACTCAACAAAATTACGGCGGCGGCACGAACGTCACGGGCGGCACGCTGGCCCTGACAGGCAACGGAACAGCCGGCACGTCAACGATCAGCGTCGGCAGCGGCGCGGCGCTGGATGTGCAGAACACGCTTACCAATGCGGTGACGTTGAGCGGCGGGACACTGGAGACGACGTCTGGTACCGGTACGGTGAGTGGACCCGTTGCGCTCAATAGCAAGGGCATTTTTGCGACCGGTTCTGGCGCGTTGCTAACGGTAAGCGGGGCGATTAGCGGCGGTGCATCGCCGAATGCGCTCACTGTTAGCGGTCCGGGCACGGTGGCGCTGAGCGGCCTCAATACCTACACCGGCGGCACCTTGGTGAGCGGTGGCACGCTGCAAGGTAATACGCAGAGTTTGTTGGGAATCATTGTGAACAACGCCTCGCTGGTTTTCGATCAGGCATCGACCGGCACATTCAACGGCACGATCAATGGGACTGGCGCAGTCACGAAACAGAACACCGGCACGCTGACGTTCGACACCCAACAAAATTATGGCGGCGGCACCAGCGTCGCGGGTGGCACGTTAGCCTTGACCGGCAGCGGAACAGTCGGCACTTCTACGATCAGCGTCGGCAGCGGCGCGGCGCTGGATGTGCAGAACACGCTTGCCAATGCGGTGACATTAAACGGCGGCGCTACGCTCGAAACCACAACCGGCGCCGGAATCGTGAGCGGACCGGTGCTGCTGAATACCAGCGGCATTTTTGCAACCGGCGCCGGCGCGACGCTAAGGGTAAGTGGGACGGTCGGCGGCGGCGCGTCGCCGAATGCATTGACCGTGAACGGGGCGGGCACGGTGGTGCTGACCGGCATCAATACCTTCAGCGGCGGCACGACGATCAACGGGGGCACGTTGGCGCTGACCGGCGGCGGAACCGCAGGCACATCAGCGATTGTGGTGAACAGCGGTGCCGCGCTGGACGTGCAGAACACGCTTGCCAATGCTGTGACGTTGAGCGGCGGGACGCTGGAGACGACGACTGGCACCGGTAGCGTGAGCGGACCTGTTGCGTTGAACAGCAACGGAACTCTTGCAACGGGCGCCGGCGCATTGCTAACGGTAAGCGGGGTGATCAGCGGCGGCGCGTCGCCGAATGCGCTCACTGTCAGCGGTCCGGGAACGGTGGTGCTGAGCGGCACCAATACGTACACCGGCGGCACCCTGGTGAGCGGTGGCACGCTGCAAGGCAATGTACAGAGCCTGCAGGGCAGTATCACGAACAATGCTTCGCTGGTTTTCGATCAGGCCTCGAATGGCACGTTCAATGGAACGATCAGCGGAACCGGCACGGTGACGAAGCAGAACACCGGCACGCTGACGTTCGACTCGGCGCAAAGTTATGGCGGCGGCACCAGCGTCACGGGTGGCACCCTGGCGCTAACCGGCAACGGAGCAGCCGGAACTCAGTCAGGCTTGATCACGGTCGGCAGCGGCGCGGCGCTGGATGTGCAGAACACGCTTGCCAATGCGGTGACGTTGAATGGCGGCACACTGGAGACAACGACCGGCACGGGCATTGTGAACGGACAGGTGACGCTGGCCGGCAGCAACGCATTTTCGACCGGCAATAACGCGACGTTGACGGTTAGCGGTGCTGTCGTTGACGGCACGCCAGCCGGCGCGCTGACCGTGAGCGGGACGGGGACGGTGGCGCTGACGGGCGTGAACACATATACCGGCAGCACACTGGTGAGCGGCGGCACGCTGCGAGGCAATACGCAGAGCCTGCAAGGCGGCATCACGAACAACGCCGCGCTGGTTTTCGATCAGGCATCGAGCGGCACGTTCAACGGCACGATCAGCGGAACCGGAACGGTGACGAAGCAGAACAATGGCACGCTGACGTTCGACACGGCGCAAGGTTATAGCGGTGGCACGACGATCAGCGGCGGCACTCTGGCTCTAACCGGAAACGGAACGGCCGGAACTCAGTCGGGCTTGATCACAGTCGGCAGCGGTGCAGCGCTGGACGTGCAGAACACCGTTGCCAATGCGGTGACGTTAAACGGCGGGACACTGGAGACAACGACCGGCGCGGGCATCGTGAACGGCCAGGTGACGTTGAACGGCAGCAACATCCTTTCGACGGGCAATCACGCGGGGCTGACCATCAATGGCGTCATTGCCGACGGCACGCCGGCGGGCGCGCTCGCTGTGAACGGCGCGGGCACGGTGACGCTGACCGGCGTCAACACCTTCAGCGGCGGTACGACAATCAACGGCGGCACATTGGCCCTGAGCGGTAACGGCACAGCCGGCGCTTCGACAGGCGCGATCACGGTGAACAACGGCGCCGCGCTGGATCTGCAGAACACGCTCGCCAACGCATTGACGCTGAACGGCGGCGGCACGCTTGAAACCACAAGCGGCACCGGCATCGTGAACGGCCTCGTCACGCTGAACGGCGGCAACGCGTTCGCCACCGGAAACGGCGCCAGGCTGACGGTGAACGGCGTCATCGACGATGGTGCTTCGCAAGGATCACTGACGGTCAGCGGACCGGGAACCGTGGTGTTGACCGGGCTCAACACCTATAGCGGCGGCACAGCGGTGACGGGCGGCACGCTGCAAGGCAACGCCGGCAGTCTGCACGGCGCCATCGGTCTCGCGAGCGCCACGACGCTGGTGTTCCAGCAGGCGGCGAACGGCACTTTCAATGGTTCGATCAGCGGTGCCGGCGCGGTCGCGAAACAGAGTAGCGGCACGCTAACGCTCAACGGCACGCAGAGCTATGGCGGCGGCACGACGGTCACGGGCGGCGCACTGCAGGGCAATACGGCCAGCCTGCAAGGCAATATCGCGCTCGCCGGCGGTACGGGTCTGGTGTTCGACCAGGCATCGAACGGCACCTTCAACGGCACGATCAGCGGCGCCGGCGCGGTCACTAAACAGAACGGCGGCACGCTGACGCTCGGTACGGATCAAACCTATACCGGCGGCACCAGCGTGACGAACGGCACGCTGGCCCTGACAGGAAACGGCACAGCCGGCGCTTCGACCGGCGCGATCACGGTGGGCGGCGGCGCGGCGCTGGACGTGCAGAATACGGTGGCGAACGCAGTGACGCTGAACGGCGGCACACTGGAGACGACCACGGGTAGCGGCATCGTGAACGGCGCGGTGACGCTCAACGGCAGCAACGGCTTCGCGACCGGCAACAATGCCACGCTCACGATCAACGGCGCGCTTGGCAACGGCACATCGGCGGGGGTAGTGGTCGTCAGCGGGGCGGGCCTCGTGGCGCTGAACGGCATCAGCAGCTTCACGGGTGGTACGAGCGTGACGGGCGGCACGCTGCAAGGCAATACGGCCAGCCTGAACGGCAACATTGCGCTCGCCGGCGGCACACGGCTCGTCTTTGACCAGGCATCGGACAGCACCTTCAACGGTGCGATCAGTGGCGGCGGCGCGGTAAGCAAGCAGAACACGGGTACGTTGAGCTTCGATACGGCTCAGACCTATACCGGCGGCACCGCCGTGGCAGGCGGCACGCTCGCACTGAAGAACAGCGGCACGGCAGGCGCGCAGACCGGCACGATCACAGTCGGCAGCGGCGCATCGCTCGATCTGCAGAACACGCTGGCCAATGCTGTCACGCTGGCGGGCGGCACCCTGGAAACGACAACCGGTAATGGTGTCGCGAACGGGACCGTCATGCTGAGCGGCGGCGGCAGCACGGTATCGGCGGCATCGAGCGCAACGCTCACCGTCAATAACGTGATTCGCGACGACGGCACGGGGCAGTCGCTAACCAAGCAGGGCGCGGGCCTTGTCACGTTGAACGGCGCCAGCAGCTATACCGGCGGCACGTCGATCGCGCAAGGCACGCTGGCCGTGGGCGCCGGCGGTTCGCTCGGTAGCGGTCTCGCGACGGTGAACGGCGGCAGCACGCTCGCGCTCGCCGGCGCTACGCTCGGCAACAACCTCAGTCTGCTGGGCGGCAGCACGCTGGTCGCGAGCGGCGGTCTCAATACCTTGTCGGGCGCGCTCAATGTGCGCGGCGCTACCTTCAGCATTGGCACCGGCTCGACGCTCAACGCCACCAACGCCTTCAATCATTTCACCGGCGCCAGCACCTTCAGCGGCGGCGGCTCGCTCGCGCTCAGCGCCGACACGGGCGGTATCCAGCTCGGCACCACGACGCTCGCGAATCTGACATTGCAATCGGATGGCACTGTCACGCAATCTGCTGCCGCGACGATCACCGGTACGACTTCGATCGCGACGACCGGCGGCGCCGCGATTACGCTCAACCAGTCCAATCAATTCGGCAGCGTGCTGCAATTGAGCGGCGGTGCGGCCAGCGTGAACAGCGCGGGCGCGCTGAACTTCGGCGCATCCAGCCTCGCGTCGCTGAACGCGAGCGCGGGTGGCGACATCACGCAGACCGGCGCGCTGCAGGTGAGCGGCACGACCACGCTCAGCACGCCGAACGGCAATCTGGTCCTCGATCTGGCCAACACGTTCGGTGCCCTGGTTACGGCCCGCGCCGCAGGCGGCTCGCTCACGAGCGCGCAGGATCTTGCCCTGGCGCTCTCGACGCCGGGCACGATGAACGTGACGGCGGGTGGCGCGCTCACTGTCTCCGGCACGGCGGGTGCATTGTCGACCACCAGCGGCGGCGCCACGACGTTTGGCGGCACGGTGATCGGCGACGCGTTGACGATTGTCGCGGGCGGCCCTGTCACCACCGCGAGCGGCGCGTCGGTGAGCGCGAACAGCATCACGCTCACGGCGAAGGAAAACCAGAACATCGGCGCGGCGCTGCCGGGCGAATTCGTTCTGAACAACGTCGGCAAGCTGTCGCTCGTGTCCGGCTACGACGCGTTTTTCCTGCTGCCGGACGGTCAGCAAACCCGCTTCGCGATCGGCACCAAGGTCAACTGCGCGCGCGTCAACATGGGGCCCTGCATCGGCAACAACGTGCTGGTCAGCGCAATTTCCTCCGTGCAGGCGGGGATTCAGTCGGCGATGGTGAATCAGATGCATCAGGAGGACGAATTCACGTTGAAGGTGAAGTACGGATTCGCCGGCGACCTCGAGCAGGTTCAGACCTATCCGCATGAGGGCGACCTCGAGGTGCGCCAGCCCGCCCCGTGCCGGCTCGCCGATCATGCCGTCGCCGAACCGCACGACGAGAGCGTGCGCTTGCGTGCTGCCGAGGCTTGTCCGGGAGCTAACCCGTGAGACCGTTCGCACGATTGCTTGCAAGGTCGTTTGCAACACCGTTCCTGGAGCGGGCGATCACAGCATTACTCACCGCAACTGCGTGGAGGATGGCTGCCGCGGTCGCGGCCGCGGCGACTGTCTCCGTTGTCTCCGTTGTCTCCGTTCTCGCCGCGGAGCCACAAGTGGCGTGCCCGCTCGGCTACCCGGTAGGTCCACCCGCGCACGTGCAGAAAAAAACGCCCGAGACGTCCCACCACCTGCCGCTCGCGCGCATGGACGATCCACGCTGCGCCGGGCAACCCAGCGCCGCGCTGGACCGGCTCGCGGCCTATCACTGCGCGCAGTTGTACGACGCAGCCGGCCGGCTCGAAGAAGCACTTGGCTGGTACGGCGTCGCCGCCGTTGCGGGCTATGGCCCCGCGCAAAAACGTCTTGGCAATCTGTATGGCGGCGAGGGCGACGTCGCGCGCGACTATGCGTGTGCCGTGTACTGGCAGCGCCGGGCGCGCGAGTCCGGCGAGTCGATCGATCTTCCGCATGTTTTCATGGGAGGCACGCCGCCTTGAGCGGCCGCAGCGATGGAAGAGCTACAACAACTCGGCAGATATCAGATCCGGCGCGTGCTTGGGCGCGGCGCGATGGGCGTCGTCTACGAAGGCGTCGACCCGAAACTGAACAGGCCTGTCGCGATCAAGACCATTCTGAAGAGCCAGCTTTCCGATCCGGAAATGGCGGCCGAATATCAGGTGCGTTTCGAGCGCGAGGCGCAGGCCGTCGCCCGCCTGAATCATCCGCATATTGTCGGCGTATTCGATTTCGGCGAAGAGAACAACGTCGCCTATATCGTGATGGAGCTGATTCGCGGCGAGGAGCTCAAGGCGTACTTCGACAAGGGCACGCAATTCGCGGTGAAAGACGCGGTGCGCATGACCGGCGAATTGCTCGACGCGCTTGGCTACGCGCACGAGCAAGGCATCGTGCATCGCGACGTGAAGCCGGCGAACGTGATGCTCGACGCGCAGATGCGGGTGAAGCTGACCGACTTCGGCGTCGCGCGTCTGTCGGATACCGGCAGCGACGGCACCCAGGCCGGTACGATGGTCGGCACGCCTAGCTATATGTCGCCCGAGCAGGCGATGGGCAATCCGGTCGGCACGCGCTCGGACATCTTCGCGGTCGGCATCGTGCTGTATCAGTTGCTGACCATGAAACGCCCATTTGTCGGCGACGGTCACTGGGCCGTGCAGCGTCAGATCATCCAGGACGACCCGGTGCCGCCGTCGGTGCAGAATCCGGCACTCGATCCCGTATTCGACGCGATCGTGTTCCGAGCGCTCGCGAAGAATCCCGAGGAACGTTACCCGTACGCACGAGCCTTCAAGGAAGACTTGCAGCGTGCACTTGCCGGTCAGGCGATCGACGAAGACGAGGCGACTATGCTCGCGGTGGCCGCGGCGCGCGCACGACCGCCGGGCGAAACCGGCGCGGCACGCGGTACGCGCGGCGCGAACGATTCGAGTGCCGTCGAGATCGAGTTCTGGAAGACGATCAAGGACAGCAGCGATCCGGACGAATTCGAGCTGTATATCGCGAAGTTTCCGAACGGGACCTATGCCGATCTCGCACGCCGCAAGCTGGCGAAGCTGCATGGCGATGATTCGGCGGCTTCGCGCTCCGGAGTGCGCGGCGAGGGTGTAGCGGAAGGGGGCACGCGGCTCGCGCTTGACCGGCCTGATCTGCCTGGCATGCCGGCGGCCCTGGGCGATGGATCGATGCGGGTTGCGCCGGTCGGGAAGAAGCCGGCCAGGATAGCGTTGATCGCGGTCGCATCGGTGGCGGTGCTGGCCGTGGGCGGCGGTGGGTACTTCATGCTCAGGCAGAGTACGCCGGTACCGTCGGGCGGCGGTGGGCCGGCTGCAAGTGTGGCGCCGCCGCTCGATGCAAATGGGTCATCGCTTGTGGCTGGCAAGCCCGCTTCTGCATCCATATCTCAAGGTGCCGCATCCGGCGCCGAGGCACGGGTTGCGATAACACCGCCTGTGGGTGAGACGGGCAATGCGAGTGCCTCAGGCGCCGCGAATACAGTCACGAACACGAACAGTGCAAGCAGCGCGAACACGGCGCAGCGTGAAGCCGCACGTCTGAAGGCTGCATCCGCGGCGGACGCTGAACGCCGCACGCGCGAGGCGCTTGCGAAGAACCGTGCTTCGGAAGCGGTGGTGAGCACAAGCAAGCCTGCCAGGTCGAATGCTGCGCCGGCGGCGGCATCAACGGCCGTTGCCGCGACGCAAACACAGGCACAGACACCGCGTACTACCGCAGCTCAAGCTGCAGCGGCAGTCAGCAGCGCGACGGCGGCGCATGCCGCCACGTCGCCTGGATCAACTGCATCGTCGCAGGCAAATGCGGCGAACGGGGCGAACACACAGACAACGGCGCCTGGCACAACCGCGCCCGCGCTCGCCGCCAAACCGGCCGACACAACACCCGCTGCCGAGCCAAAAGTCTCGTCCGCCGACCTGCTTGCGCAGGCGGCAAAGCTGCAAGGCGAGGGCAAGCTCAACGACGCGGTACGGCTCTACAAACGCGCGGCACGTGGCGGCAGCGGTCAGGCGGCGAAGCAATTGGGCGACATCTACGGAAACGGTTCGGGCGACGTGCCACGCGATTACGCGGAGTCGATCCGCTGGTACAACGTTGCGCGCACGGCAGGGGTGGATGTGCCGGATGTGAGCAAGCGGTAGCGCCAAAACGGGCATGTCGTGCAATGGCATCGTTCGCGGACGTGCATGTTGGTATGCACAGGAACGTGCGATATCAAGCGGCGCAGAGACTGAGCAGATTCAAATGGTTAGCGGATCAAAAGTCATCGTAAGCAGAGACTGGCGCGCAGGCGCCGATTATCCACGGCGATATTGGCCACGCCGTGACCTCGTCAACCAGGAGTGTTCTATGCAAAACCTTAGCGACAACGAATGGATAGCTCAAACCACCTATTGTGTAGCCGAACTGTATAGCCGGGGGACTCAGCAAACTCTCGATCTAGGGAAATTTCAAAGCAACGGCAACGGGCATGCGGAAGATAACCTTATTGCCGCTCTCGTTGCACAGACAACAAATGGCACGATAGCTCATGGAACCTATGATCTGTTGATCATTTTGAATCGAAGCCCTTGCACATCCCTTATGCCAGAGCTCAAAGCGAACCATGTGCCGGCTTGCATGACGCGCCTGATCGATTTGCAGACGAACGGGCTGGGAAATGGGCAGTGGCGCTTCAACATCCAGTTGAATTACCGGCACTTGTACGGAGGTAATCCCGCAACTAATTGGAATCGCGCGCTCAATGCTTTTGGTGTTCAGCAAGGCGCTGCCAGCGGTATGGCAATCATGCACGGCGAGGGATTTAACGACGTGAGCGTGGCTATCGAAATGTCCAAGCTCCAATGAGATTGCGGGCGTCGTCCTCCTTCCAGGGCGCATCCTGAGGTCCGGTCGGAACGCTCGCCGCCCGCAATGCCTCTGCGGGCGGCGAGTACCGCGAATACGCCGCAAGCAAGCTGGTTGAGACCTGGTTAGCGTGCGTTTCCCCTCCGTCTTTCCCAGCAGAGGCGCCTGACTTCACCACGGAAACGTTTGGGAAACGCACCATCTCAATAATTCACCCCGCAATCAGAAAAAGGGGTGAACGTGTTCGATGCCGATGCAATCCTGACCGAGTTATCCGTGGACGCGCCATGCGGCAGCGACCTGGAATACGACGCGGCTTTTCTCGAGCTCGAAGAACTCGCCAAGGGCAAGGAAGAGGCCCAATTCGGCGCGACCGTCATTGCGGGCGAACCGCCTGACTGGAAGGCAATCCGCAAGGCCTGCCTCGCACTCTTCACCCGCACGCGCGATCTGCGCATCGCCATCCATCTGACCCGCGCGCTGCTCGAAACCGAGGGCGTCGCCGGGTTCACACAGGGTCTCGTCGTGCTGGACCGTTTGCTCGACGCGAACTGGGAGCACGTGCATCCGCAACTCGACCCGGACGACGGCAACGATCCGACGATGCGCGTCAACGCGCTCGCTGCCCTGATCGACCCCACCACCGTTCTGCGCACGCTGAAGGCTGCGCCTCTTATCGATGCCGGTGTCGCGGGACGCGTCAGCCTGCGCGACATCGAAATCGCCAACGGCGAAATGGCAGCTCCGGAAGGCGAGGAAGCGCCGACCATGACGCTGATCGAAGGGATCTTCCTGAACGTCGATCTCAGCGTGCTGCAGCAATCGGCGGCCGTGCTCGAGGAATCCTGCACACGCATCGAACATATCGAGTCGCAGCTCACCGCGCGGGTCGGCGCCGCACGCGCCATCGACCTCACCGAACTCGCCCGGCTGCTCAAACGCGCCCGCGATTTCACGGCCCAGCGGTTGCAGCGCCGTGCGCCGGCAGAAGCGGCTGAGACGGCCGATGCGGGCGACGCAGCCGACCCGAACCACGCAGACAGCGACGCCGCTCAATCCGGCGCGGACGCTGCGGCGCGCAAAGACGAAATCACCGGCCGCGACGACGTCACGCGCCTGCTCGACAAACTCTGCGCGTACTACGAGCGCCACGAACCGTCGAGCCCCGTGCCGCTGATGCTGCTGCGCGCGCGGCGCCTCGTGACGATGAGCTTCCTGGAAATCGTCGCCGAGCTCGCGCCGGAAAGCATGGCATCCGTCCGCCAGGTGGGCGGCATTCAGTCGGAGTAATCCCAGCAACCCCTTCGTAAGCGGAGAGTCATCGTGGCCAAGGAAAGCAGTCAGAAATTCATCGCTCGAAACCGGGCGCCGCGCGTCCAGATCGAGTATGACGTCGAGGTGTACGGATCGCAGAAGAAAGTGCAGATCCCGTTTGTCATGGGCGTGCTCGCCGATCTGTCCGGCAAACCGGCGGACCCGCTCGCGCCGGTTGCCGATCGCAAGTTTCTCGAGATCGACGTCGACAACTTCGACGAGCGCATGAAGGCAACCAAGCCGCGGGTGGCGATCCAGGTGCCGAACACGCTCACGGGCGAAGGCAATCTCTCGGTCGATATGACCTTCGAGAGCATGGACGATTTTTCGCCGGCGGCGATCGCCCGCAAGGTCGGTTCGCTCAACCAGTTGCTCGAAGCGCGCTCGCAACTCGCGAACCTTCTGACCTACATGGACGGCAAGACCGGCGCGGAAACGCTGATCGCGCAACTGCTCGAGCAGCCGGCGCTGATGCAGGCGCTCACCTCGGCACCGAAGCCGCAGGAATAACCTCAATCGCTACCGACGGAGTTTCACATGGCCGAGACCAGTACCGAATCACAAGCGTCGCCAGGCGGCGAGACCGTTGAGCTCAGCGAGTTCGCGAGCCTGCTGCAGAAGGAATTCAAGCCGAAAACCGACAAGGCGAAAGAAGCCGTCGAAGAGGCCGTCAAGACACTCGCCGTGCAGGCGCTCGCGGGCACGCATCTCGTGTCGAACGACGTGCTTGCCACCGTCGGCGCATTGATTGCCCAGATCGACAGGAAGCTCACCGAGCAGATTCATCAGATCCTGCATAACGAAGAATTCCAGGCACTCGAAAGCGCCTGGCGCGGCCTGCATTATCTGGTGAACAACACCGAAACCGACGAGATGCTGAAGATCCGCGTCTTCAACGTTTCGAAGAATGAACTGGGCAAGACGCTCAAGAAATACAAAGGCACCGCGTGGGATCAAAGCCCGGTGTTCAAGAAAATCTACGAAGAAGAATACGGTCAGTTCGGCGGTGAACCGTTCGGCGCCCTCGTCGCCGATTATTACTTCGACAACAGCGCGCCCGATGTCGACTTGCTAAGTTCGATGGCGAAGATCGCGGCCGCGGCTCACGCGCCGTTCATTAGCGCCGCCGATCCGGCGGTGATGCTGATGGACTCGTGGCAGGAGCTCGCCAATCCACGCGATCTGACCAAGATCTTTCAGACGCCCGAGCATGCGGCATGGCGTTCGTTCCGCGATTCGGAGGACGCACGCTATGTCGGTCTGACAATGCCGCGTTTTCTGTCGCGTGCACCGTACGGCGCGAATACGAATCCCGTCGAGGAATTCGATTTCGAGGAAGAGACGAGCGGCGATCCGAAGAACTACACATGGTCGAACGCGGCGTATGCGATGGCCGTCAACATCAACCGCTCATTCAAGACCTATGGCTGGTGCTCGCAGATTCGCGGCATCGAGTCGGGTGGCGCTATCGAAGGCTTGCCGGTGCACGCGTTTCCGTCGGACGACGGCGGTGTCGACATGACCTGTCCGACCGAGATCGCGATCAGCGACCGTCGCGAAGCTGAACTGGCGAAGAACGGCTTCATGCCGCTCATTCACAAGAAAAACACGGACTTCGCCGCCTTTATCGGCGCGCAATCGTTGCAGCGTCCCGCCGAATACGAGGATGCCGACGCGACCGCCAATGCGAATCTCGCGGCGCGCCTGCCGTACCTGTTCGCGACCTGCCGCTTCGCGCATTACCTGAAGTGCATCGTGCGCGACAAGATCGGCTCGTTCAAGGAACGCAGCGACATGCAGATCTGGTTGAACAACTGGATCGGCCAGTACGTGGAAAACAATCCGGCCACCGCGACCGAGGCCGACAAGGCGCGCAAACCGCTCGCCGGTGCGGAAGTCGTGGTGGAAGAAGTCGAAGGCAATCCGGGTTATTACGGCGCGAAGTTTTTCCTGCGCCCGCATTACCAGCTCGAAGGACTGACCGTGTCGTTGCGGCTCGTCTCGAAGCTGCCGTCGGCCAAGAAGTAATCGGATCAGCAAGCTTCGGCAGCCCGGTGTCCATCGGGTTGTTGCTCACTCATCAAGAGGAAAAAAATGATTCTCCTGAACTTCGCAACGCAGATCAAAGGCACCTCCAAGGTCGAAGGCCATACCGACTGGATCGCCGTCAACTCCATGCAACTGGGTGTCGGTCGCGCCATCTCCACGAGCAGCGACGGCGCGACCGATCGCGATACGAGCAATCCGTCGTTCTCGGAGGTGACCTTTTCAAAGCCGACCGATATCGCGTCGGCCGACCTGTTCGCCCAGGCGACCTATGGCAAGTCGCTAGGCAAGGCGGAAATTCACTTCATCCAGACGGGCGGCGCGGACAAGACCGACCAGGTGTATCTGAAGATCGAACTCGAGGAGGCGATCGTCAGTGCCTATTCGTTGTCGAGCGGCGGCGACCGGCCGTCCGAATCGTTCTCGTTGAACTTCGCGAAGATATCGTTCCAGTACGACCAGTTCGACGGCGCCACGGTGAAGACCGGCACGCCGAAGAAGTGGGACCTGAGCACGAACAAGGCGTCGTACTGATTGCCGCTGTTCGGCCCCACCGACCTTCACTGTTCTTCATGCCGCGGCGCGCGCGCCGCGTGCTGGAGAACTTCAGAGATACGCCATGACGACTCAGGATCTGTTGCGAAACGGCCGGCTCGACGACGCACTCGCCGCGCTGACGCAGGAAGTGCGCGCCAATCCGGCCGATCCGAAAAGCCGCGTATTCCTGTTTCAGCTACTTGCTGTGCTTGGTCAGTGGGAGCGCGCGAATACGCAGCTTGCCGTATGCGGCGAGCTGGATGCCGGTGCGCTGGCGATGGTGCAAAGCTACCGCGAGGCGCTGCGCTGCGAGGCATTGCGGGCGGAGGTGTTCGCGGGACGGCGTACGCCGGTCATCTTCGGCCAACCAGAAGCGTGGATCGCGCTGATGCTCGAAGCACTGAAGCGCGATGCCGACGGCGCCTTCGCCGAGGCCGCACACATTCGCGCGGAGGCGCTCGAGATGGCGCCGGCCAGTAGCGGCACGCTCGACGGCGAACCGTTCGAATGGATTGCCGATGCGGACGCGCGCCTCGGGCCGTTGGTGGAGATGATCGTCAACGGCCACTATTACTGGGTCCCGTTTCACCGGCTGACCCGCATTGCTTTTGACGCCCCGGCGGATTTGCGCGACACCGTGTGGATGCCCGCCCAGGTGACTTTTGCGAGCGGCGGCGAGAGCGTCGCCTTTGTGCCGACCCGTTACGACGGCACACTTGCCGCGGCTAACGACGCGCTGACACTCGCGCGCCGCACCGAATGGCATGAGCCCCACGAGGGTGTGTTTGTCGGTGTGGGGCAGCGCGTCTTTGCAACCGACATAGGCGAGCACTCGCTGATGGACGTGCGCGAAATTCTGCTCGACGCCGCGCCCGCAGCGCTGCTGCAGTGAGGCGACCATGGCCGAACTGACCGCCAAGGAGCGTCTTCAGCCGTCGCTGCTCGACCGGCTGACCGACGAAGAACCGGACAACGCACAGGAGTCGCGCGAACGCCGCGTGCTGTCGATGCGCACGCTGCGGCAGGCGGTGCTGCGCGATCTCGCGTGGCTTTTCAATTCCAACGGTATCGGCATCCTGCAAGACCTCGACGCATTTCCACTCGCGGCGCAATCGGTCGTCAACTATGGCATGCCCGATTTTTCCGGGCAGACCGCTTCGGGTATCGACATCGAAGGCGTCGCGCGCCGTATGCGTCAGGCCATCTGGGACTTCGAGCCGCGCATCTTGCGCAACACGGTGCAGGTGCGGCCGATTGCGTTCGACAAAAGCTCACATAACCAGCTCATTTTCGAACTCGAAGGCGAACTGTGGGGACAGCCCGTGCCCGAGCGCCTGTTTCTGAAGACCGAGCTCGACCTGGAGATGGGCGAGATCCGCGTAACCGATTTCGACGCGGTGTTTTCCTGATGGACACGCGCCTGCTGCGCTACTACGAGCGCGAACTCCAGCATCTGCGCGAGACCGGCGGCGAATTCGCCCGCGAGTTTCCGAAGATCGCCGGGCGCCTCGGACTCGAAAGTTTCGCGTGCGCCGATCCGTACGTCGAGCGCTTGCTGGAAGGCTTCAGCTTTCTCGCCGCGCGCGTGCAGATGAAAATCGACGCCGAGTTTCCGCGCTTCACCGAACACTTGCTGGAACTGGTCTATCCGCATTATCTGGCGCCTACACCGTCGATGGCGGTGGTGCAGTTCGCGCCGGACCTGGCCGAAGGCAGCCTCGCCTCCGGTTTCACGCTGCCGCGCGGCACCGTGCTGAAAAGCATTCTCGGCAAGAACGATCAGACGCCGTGCGAATACCGCACTGCGCACGAGACCACCCTGTGGCCGCTCGAAATCGCTCACGCGCAGTATTTCGCGCATGCCGGTGAGATTGCCGGGCTCGATTTTTCGCGACTCGGCAGCGTGCGTGCGGCCCTGCGATTGCGTTTGCGGACCACCGCCGGCCTTGCGTTCAACGAACTGTCGCTCGACCGCCTGACGCTGCATCTACGCGGCAGCGATGCGCTGCCCGCGCAGTTGTATGAGCAGATCTTCGGCCATGCGCTGGCATTGGTGGCGATGCCGGCCAGGACCAACGCCAACGGTAACGCGCTATGGCACGAGGTGATCGACCGGACGCAGATTGGCCGCGTGGGATTCGCGGCAGAAGAAGCCTTGCTGCCGCACGGACCGCGTTCGTTCCACGGCTACCGGCTGCTGCACGAGTATTTCGCGTTTCCGCAGCGTTACCAGTTCGTCGAACTCGGCGGCCTTGCACGCAGCGTCAGCCGATGCGCGGATAACGAACTCGATCTGGTGATCCTGTTCGACCGCTTGCAAGCGTCGCTCGAAGGCGGCGTCGGCACAGAGACATTCAGCCTGTTCTGCACCCCCGCGATCAATCTGTTTCCGAAGCGATCGGATCGCATTCACCTGACGAAACAGCACGCCGAGTTTCACCTCATTCCCGACCGCACGCGGCCAATGGATTTCGAAATCCATCAGGTGCTGTCCGTCACCGGGTACGGCAGCGGCAAGGATGAGCAGCAGGTCTTCCGGCCGTTCTATGCGGCCAACGATCTGATGAACGAGCGTGAGGCGGGCGCGTACTACCAGGTGCGCCGCGCGCGCCGCGTGCTGTCCGAGCGTCAGCGCCGCCAGGGGCCGCGTTCGAGTTACATCGGCAGCGAGATGTTCGTTTCGTTGGTCGACCCGTTGGAAGCGCCTTACCGCAGCGATTTGCGCCAGCTCGGCGCCGAACTGTTGTGCACCAATCGCGATCTGCCGCTGTCAATGCCGTTGGGTCTCGGCAAGACCGATTTCACGCTGGAGGCAAGCGCGCCCGTGCAGTCCGTGCGCTGCGTGGCCGGCCCCACCGCACCGGCGCCCTCCTATGCGGAAGGGGAAGTGGCGTGGCGCGTAGTCAGCCATCTGTCGTTGAACTATCTGTCCTTGCTCGATCAAGGCGAGAAGGAGGGCGCTTCGGCGCTGCGCGATCTGCTGCGCCTGTACGTGGGGGTTGCCGACACGGTTGGGCATCGGCAGATCGAAGGGGTGCGTTCGGTGTCGTCGCAGCCGGTCGTGCGGCGCATTCCCGCGCCGGGGCATATCGCTTACGGACGAGGCTTGCAGGTCACCGTGACGATGGACGAAAGCGCCTTCGAAGGCGCGGGCATTTTTCTGTTCGGCAGCGTGCTCGAACAGTTCTTTGCCAAATACACATCGCTCAATACCTTCACCGAGACCGTCGTGCGTTCGGCCACGCGCGGCGACATCATGAAATGGCCGGCGAGGAGTGGGCGATGCGAGATCCTGTAGCGCTCCTCGCGCCACTTGCCGGTGAACCACGGCGCTTCGATTTCTACGCGGCCCTGCGCCTGATCGAGGCCGCGTATCCGGACAACCCGCGTTTCGGCCGCTCGCAGCGCGCCGCTGACGATCCGGTGCGGCTGGCTCAGGCAGTGACGCTCGCCTTCGAGCCGGCGATGATCGAGAAGCTTGAATGGCGTGGCGAGAAACCGCCGCGCATGGAGGTCAACTTTCTCGGCCTGAGCGGGCCGAACGGACCGTTGCCCTTGCATCTGACCGAGTACATCCGCGACCGTCTGCGCAATTCGGCCGATCCTACTCTGGCGCGCTTTCTCGACGTATTTCACCATCGCATGCTGTCGCTGTTCTATTGCGCGTGGGCCAACGCACAGCCCGCGGTCAGTCTCGACCGTCCCGAAGCCGACCGTTTCGCGACCTATGTCGCCTCGCTTGTCGGACTCGGCATGCCGTCGCTGCAACATCGCTCGACGCTGCCCGGCGTCGCCAAGCTCCACTATGCCGGGCGTCTTGCCGATCAGCGCCGCAATGCCGAAGGGCTGGCCGCGCTGCTCGCCGATTTCTTCCAGGTGCCGGTACGGGTCGAGCCTTTCATCGGGCATTGGCTGCGGCTGCCGGCCGACGAGCGCACGCGTCTGAAGACGGGCGTGAGCGCCGAGCGGCTGGGCGTGAGCACCGTGTTGGGCAGCGCGGTATGGAATGTTCAGCACAAGTTCCGTTTGCGCATCGGTCCACTCGACTTCGAGCAGTTCGCCACGCTATTGCCCGGCGGGACGAACCTCGCGCGTCTGATCGACTGGGTTCGACAGTACGCGGGCGACGCGCTCGCCTGGGATCTACGGCTCGTGCTCAGGAAGGAGCACGTGCCGCCGTTGCGGCTCGGGCGCGCCGCGCGGCTCGGCTATACGACCTGGGTCGGCAAGCGCGAACGAACGCGCGATGCCGACCAGTTGCTGTTCTATCCGGTTCCTTCGCGATCCTGAGGCGACAAGTCTTCTGTGTCGGAGAAAGAACATTTCGTTAAACGTGGGCACCCATACGCTCTAGAGGACATTCATGGCTGAGATCAGTCGCGTCGCGCTGTTCGGAAAGTTGAACGGGCTCGCTTACCGGGCGATAGAAAGCAGTACGGTGTTCTGCAAGCTGCGTGGCAATCCCTACGTGGAGCTTGCTCACTGGATTCATCAGATCCTGCAACTGCAGGACTCCGACCTGCATCGCATCATTCGTCACTTCGACCTCGACACCGCCGTGCTCGCGCGCGATCTGACGGCGACGCTCGACCGCATGCCGCGCGGCTCGACCTCGGTTACCGATCTGTCGTCGCAAGTCGAGGAGGCCGTTGAGCGCGCGTGGGTGTACGGCACGCTGATGTTCGGCGAATCGCAGGTGCGCACGGGCTACATCATGGTCGGCTTGCTGAAAACGCCGGGTTTGCGTCATTCGCTATATGCGATCTCGCGTCAGTTCGAGAAGGTCAAGAGCGAGACGCTTGCCGATGCATTCAACGAAATCGCCGGTGGCTCGCCGGAGGCGAACCTCGCGCCTACCGACAATTTCCAGATGGGTGCGGCAGCCCCTGGCGAGGCCAGCGGTGCGCTCGCTCCCGCAGCGCTCGGCAAGGGTGAAGCATTGAAACGCTTTACGCTGGATCTGACCGAACAGGCGAGAAGCGGCAAGCTCGATCCGATCGTCGGACGCGACGAGGAAATTCGTCAGGTGATCGACATTCTGATGCGGCGGCGCCAGAACAATCCGATCCTCACCGGCGAGGCCGGTGTCGGCAAGACGGCGGTGGTCGAAGGATTCGCGCAGCGCATCGTGGCGGGCGACGTGCCGCCGCAGTTGCGCGATGTGCGTCTGCTCACGCTCGACGTCGGTCTGCTGCAAGCGGGCGCGAGTATGAAAGGGGAGTTCGAGAACCGCCTCAGGCAAGTGATCGAAGAAGTGCAGGCCTCCGAGAAACCGGTGATCCTGTTCATCGACGAAGCGCATACGCTGGTAGGCGCGGGCGGTGCGGCGGGCACGGGCGACGCCGCCAACCTGCTCAAGCCGGCGCTCGCGCGCGGCACGTTGCGCACCGTTGCGGCGACCACCTGGGCCGAATACAAGAAACACATCGAGAAGGACCCGGCGCTCACGCGCCGCTTCCAGGTCGTGCAGGTGCCGGAGCCGTCGGAGGAAAAAGCGCTGCTGATGATGCGCGGCATTGCTTCGTCGCTGGAGACACACCATCGCGTGCAGATTCTCGACGAGGCACTCGATGCAGCCGTCAAACTGTCGCATCGCTACATTCCGGCGCGCCAATTGCCGGACAAGGCCGTGAGCCTGCTCGATACCACCTGCGCACGCGTCGCCGTGAGCCAGCACGCCACGCCCGCCGCGATCGACGATGCCAGAAAGCGCATCGCCGCGCTCGAAACGGAATTGGCGATCATTGGCCGCGAAACGGCGGTCGGTGTCGATACGCTTGAGCGCGAAACGCTCGCGACGCAGAAGCTTGTCGGCGAACGTGCGCGGCTTGCCGAGCTCGATGCGCGCTGGCAAACGGAAAAGACGCTGGTGGACAGCATCCTCGAACTGCGCGGCAAGTTGCGCGATGCGACCGGCAAGGTCGAAGGCGCGGCCGATACCGGCAGCGCCGAGGCATGGCTCGCACAACTGAAAGATTTGCAGGCACAACTCGCCGCGCACCAGGGCGAGACCCCGCTGATTTTGCCGACCGTCGATCACCAGGCGGTCGCATCGGTGGTGCAGGACTGGACCGGCATTCCGGTCGGCCGGATGGTGAAGAACGAAATCGAGAATGTACTGAAGCTCGCCGATACCCTGTCACAGCGGATTATCGGCCAGCGTCATGCGCTCGACATGATCGCCAGACGCATCCAGACCTCGCGCGCGGGTCTCGACAATCCAGGCAAGCCGATTGGCGTGTTCATGCTGGCCGGCACCTCGGGCGTGGGCAAGACCGAGACCGCGCTGGCACTCGCCGAAGCGTTGTACGGCGGCGAACAGAATGTCATCACGATCAACATGAGCGAGTACCAGGAAGCGCATACCGTGTCGTCGCTCAAGGGGGCGCCGCCGGGCTACGTGGGCTACGGCGAAGGTGGCGTGCTGACCGAAGCGGTGCGTCGCCGCCCTTACAGCATCGTGCTGCTCGACGAAGTGGAAAAGGCCCATCCGGACGTGCACGAAATCTTCTTCCAGGTCTTCGACAAGGGTTGGATGGAAGATGGCGAAGGCCGCGTGATCGACTTCAAGAACACGCTGATCCTGTTGACGACCAACGCCGGCACCGATCTGATCACGAGCCTGTGCAAGGACCCGGAATTGATGCCCGACGCCGAAGGCATCGCCAAGGCCTTGCGAGAACCGCTGCTGAAAGTATTCCCGCCCGCGCTGCTGGGCCGCCTCGTCACGATCCCGTACTACCCGCTGAACGACGAGATGATCGGCGCGATCATCCGCCTGCAACTCGGACGTATCGCGCGGCGCGTCGCACAAAGCCACAAGGTGCCGTTCACCTACGACGACGAAGTGGTCCGGCTGATCGCGAGCCGCTGCACGGAGCTCGAAAGCGGTGGCCGGATGATCGACGCGATCCTGACCAACAGTCTGCTGCCCGCGATCAGCGGCGAATTCCTGACGCGGCTGATGGACGGCAAGCCGGTGCGGCGCGCGCATATCACCGTGTCGAACGGCGAGTTCAGTTATGCCTTCGATTGAGGAGCGACGCTGCCATGGCTAGCCAGGTCTCGATGGGCGCGACCCTGAAGTGCTCGTTCGGCGCGGCGCCGTCGAGCCTCGTCGTGTTGCCCACCAACAAGGTGTTCGCGGAGGGGCCGCCCGCCGCGAACATCATGGACCACATTCCGCTTGTGAACATCATGCCGTTCGGCATGTGCAACTCGCTCGCGAACCCGACTGTCGCCGCCGCGACGGCGGCCGCGCTCGGCGTGCTGACGCCGATGCCTTGCGTGCCCGCGACGGTGTCGCCGTGGACACCCGGTGCGCCGACGGTGACGATCGGCAATTTTCCGGCCCTCGACAACACGTCGAACTGTCTGTGCACCTGGGGCGGCGCGGTCAGCTTCGTCGCGCCGGGCACTGTCAAAACGATGATTCCTTAGAGGCTGACACGTGGCGACCTTGGCGACCACCCCGATGACCACTCAGAAGAACCGCCCGTGCGCCGTATCGAGCCCGCTCGGCGACGATGCACTGCTGTTTGCCGGCATGAACGGCGACGACGAACTCGGCCGGCTCAGTGAATACCGGCTCGACCTGCTGAGCGAGAGCGGCTCGATCGTGCTGCACGACATTCTCGGGCAGCCGGTGGGCGTGCGCATCGACCGGCCGGGCGGCAACCCGCGGTATTTTCACGGCTACGTGACCGAGTTCGCGCACACCGGCTGGCGCGGCCGTTTCGCGACTTATCAGGCGACGCTGCACCATTGGCTATGGTTTCTCACGCGCGCGCACAACTGCCGGGTGTTTCAGAACAAGACGGTCGTCGAGATCATCAAGGACGTGTTCAACGACTATCCGGCGAGTTTCGACGCATCGCTTTCGAACACGTACGAGGCGCTGCCGTATTGCGTGCAATACCGTGAGACGGACTTTGCCTTCGTGAGCCGCCTGATGGAGTCGGCCGGCATCTACTATTTCTTCCGTCAGGATGCTTCGAGCCACACGCTCGTGCTCGCCGATTCGTACGCGGCGCACAACGCACTCGAGGACGCCGGATCGATCCGTTATCTGTCCGGTGGTGCGAGCGGTACACGGGGCATGGAATGCATCGACGAGTGGACGTTGCAGGGCGCGCTGCAAACGCACGAACAGAGCGCGGCGGATTTCAACTTCGAAATGGCGACCAGTCGCGAGGCCAGTATTCCGCTGGCGCAGGCCACGTTGCAATCGGACTTTGAGAACGCCTCCGCGGCGCGGTTCGATTATCCGGGTGGTTTTCTGACCGGGGCCGCCGCCGAGACCGTGGTGCGCACGCGCATGGAAGCGGTCGAAGCGCAGGCGCAGCGCGCCAGTGGCCGCTCGAACGTATGCGCGATCACGCCGGGTGGACTGTTCGATCTGCACGACCATCCGCGAGCGGATCAGAACACCAGCTATCTCGTGACCGGCGCACGCTACGCAATTTCATACGGCGGCTACGAGTCGGCCGGCGGTGCGGCGGAAGGCCTGCAGTTTTCCTGCAGGTTCGACGCACTCGACAGCACGCATGCCTTTCGCACGCCGCTTACGACGCCGAGGCCCTCGATACGTGGCCCGCAGACCGCGTTCGTGACCGGCAATAACGATCAGGAAATCTGGACAGACCAGTACGGCCGCGTCAAGGTGCGCTTTCACTGGGATCGCTCCGGCGTCAGCGACGGCGACAGTTCATGCTGGGTGCGCGTTGCGCAGTCGTTCGCCGGCAAGCGTTGGGGTGCGCTGTTTCTGCCGCGTGTCGGACAGGAGGTGGTCGTCGAGTTTCTCGACGGCGATCCCGACCGGCCGCTGGTGACGGGCAGTGTCTACAACGCGGGCATGATGCCGCCTTACGCGCTGCCCGACAACGCCACGCGCTCGGCGATCAGGAGCGATTCGTTCAAAGGTGGCGAGACCTACAGCGAACTGCGCTTCGACGACAAGGGCGGCAGTGAGCAACTGTTTCTCTTCGCGGGCCGCAACCAGGACAACACCGTCAAGAACGACTCGCTCGAATCGGTGGGCAAGGACCGCCATCTTTCGATCGCCGGCAATCACTACGCCAAGGTGGCGGGCGACCGGCACGACACGGTAGTCGGCGCGCACAACGGCAAGATCGGCGGGACGCTTTCGTTCGACGTGACGGGCGATACCCAGCACAAGTCGGGTGGCAACATCGCGTTGAGCGCGGATGGCCGGATCGATCTCAAGGCCATGAATATCACGCTGGAAGCGGACCAGATGCTGACCTTGAAAGTCGGCGGCAGCACGATCGTACTCGCGGGCGAGAGTATCTCGATCTCGGGCCCGACCGTCGCTATCGTCGGCTCGGCGATGGTCAATATCAACGGCGGCGGGGCGAACAGCGGAGGTTCCGCGCAGGCGGCTTCGCCGCAGGCGCCCGAGGCGCCCACGGAGGCCGACGATGGTACGAGGTAATCCGTCATGTTCCTGATCCTTCGCGTCGAACACTATCGCAACGCGGCGGCGCCCGAGGCGATCGAAAGGAAGTTCGGAGTGGACGGCGGCACGATCGGCCGTTCAACCGACAACGACCTGGTCTTGCCCGACCCGGACAAACTGATTTCGCGCGCGCATGCCCGCATCGAGTTTCGGGACGGCAACTTTCTGATTCAGGACGTGGGCAGCAATCCTAGCGTGTTGAACGGAAGACCGTTGGGCGGCTCGCGACAGGCCCGTCTGACGCATGGCGACGATCTTGCAATAGGCGAGTATCTGTTGAGCGTGGTGGTGCAGGCCGAGGCGCCGGCGGTTATGGCGGCGCCGTCTTCAACGGCCGTTCCCAACGGTCTCGACGATCTGCTCGGTGCGGGCGGTGGTGTGCCCTTGCCCGATCCGCTGGCGGTGCCGGCGGGACTCGAGGCGTTGCAGATCGGCAGCGGGCCGGCGGACGATCCGCTTGGACTCAATGGAGCGCTGAACTCGCACGCGGGGCCGCTGGCCGATGCGTTGTTCGAACGCCCGTTGCTCGAACGGACACCGGGCTACAGCGGCTCGATGGGCACGCAGGCGGCGCCGGAGTCGTTGCCGTTTACCGGTGCGTCGATGGGCATTCCTACGGACTACGATCCGTTCGCCGATCTGGGGCATGGTGGTCGAGGTGATCGCGCGGGTCATGACGCGGTGACGGCTGCGCCGCGGCATGCGCCGCCAATGAGTGAAGCGCCCGTGGCCGCGCCGGCGCCGGTGCTGCTGCCGGAGTTCACGATTCTCGGCCGCCCGGCGCCGCTTCCGGCTGCGCCGTTGCCGCCTGTGCATGATGACCGGGCGGATTCGCTATCGGCGAACTCGCAGAATGCCCGGGTGGATACGCCGCCCGTAATTGCGCGAGCGGAGCCGGCCGGGCCGATGCCCGATGCGCGGCTCGCAGAAGTGCCGTCTCAGCCGCCCGGGTTTGCGCACGCAGCCCAGCCGACCCCGCCAATCCGCACTACCGCGGCAGCTGCTGTTCCTGCCCCCGCGTCCCCGCCGAGCCAGGACGCCATCCTGCAAGCGCTCCTCAAGGGTCTCGGCGTGCCCGATCTGCCGCTCGGCTCGCGCAGCGCGGTGGACCTCGCTGAACTGGTCGGCCAGATGCTGCGCGAATCGCTGGGCGGCACCATCGACGTGCTGATGGCGCGTGCGTTGACCAAGAAGGAAATTCGCATCGACATGACGGTGATCGGCGTGCGCGACAACAATCCGCTGAAATTTTTCCCGGATGTGGATAGCGCGCTGATGCAGATGCTATCGGGCCGTGGGGTGGGCTACCTGCCGCCGCTCAAGGCAATCTGGGCCTCGTTCGACGACATCAAGGCGCACGAACTCGCGATGGTGGCCGGCATGCGCGCGGCGCTGCTCGACGTGCTCAAGCGTTTCGATCCGGCGGCGATCGAGAAGCGTATCTCGGCGCCGAGCGTGATGGACAAGATGCTCGGCGGCAACCGCAAGGCGCGCATGTGGGACCGCCAGGTCGAAATGTACGACGAGATGGTGCGCGAGGCCGACGACGACTTCCAGCGCCTGTTCGGCGAACGTTTCGCAAGCGCTTATGAAGACCAGATCGGACGCATCCGCTCGAAATGAAAACTCGTTCTCCGCTGGATCTGTGCCACCGCTCGCTGGCGATACCGTGCGAGAGCGTACCCGCTGCGCGGCCACGGGCCGCCGGTCATATGCGCCGCCTGCTGGTTCTCGGCGCGGCTGGCTCGCTGCTGGCCGGCTGCGGGATGATGGACAAACTGCCTTTGATCGGCAAAGCCAAACCTCCGCCGCCTCCACCGGTCCCGGCTACGCCGCAACCGCAGCTTATCGACGTCACGCTGAAGGCCAGCGTCGAACTGAATCCGGACATCACCGGCCGGCCCTCACCGCTTGCCGTGCGGCTTTACCAGTTGAAGTCGGCGAGCAAGTTCGCCAATGCCGATTTCTTTGCGCTGTTCGATCACGACAGTGCGTTGCTCGGCGCCGATCTGCTGGCGCGCGAGGACCTTCTGATCGAACCCGGCACGAGCCGCACGGCGGTGCTGGAGCGCGCGAAGGAGCTTCGCCAGGTCGCCGTGCTGGCCGCGTATCGCGACGTTGACTCGGCGAGCTGGCGGGCGGTGATCGACGTATGGCCGGCCGAGGTGAAACGAGTCGAGGTCCGGCTCGAGGCACTGGGCGTTGCGATCGCGCCAGGGGCAGCGCCTGCGGTAGCGGCAAGTCAAGGCGGCGCGCCCCATTCGTAGAGTGAACAGCGCACATCGGCTGTCGGCAGGCGGGTAATGACAGTCCCGAACGCGTCAGCCAGGCAGACGAATTGATGAATCGAAGCATCACCGGAGTTAGCACACGCGATGTCCTGGAACAACAAAGTCATCTGGTCCGAGGGGATGTTTCTGCAGCCGCAGCATCTCCAGCAACACGACCGTTACCTGCACGCATTGGTCGAATCGCGAGCGGCCGGCCTGCGGCCGTATGGCTGGGGCTTCACCGCGCTCAGGCTCGACGACGCGCAACTCGCGCTCGGCAAGCTGGCGATTCTCGAATGCGCGGGCGTGCTGCCGGACGGCACGCCGTTCGCGCTCTCAGCCGACGATGCCCCGCCGCCGGGCATCGACATTCCCGATGACGCACGCAACGCGCTCGTCGTGCTCGCGCTGCCGGTGCGCCGGCCCGGCATTCCGGAGGCCACAGCCGCGCCGTCCACCGATAGTTTCGCGCGCTACGGCACGCTTGAATACGAAGTGAACGACAGCAACTCGGACGGCACCGGCGCGGCGCTGCTGCAGATCGGCAAGCTGCGCCTGAGACTCGCGTTCGAATCCGAAGTGGTGAATGCGCATGCATGCCTGGGCGTCGCGCGTGTGATCGAACGGCGCGCGGACAACCGCGTCGTGCTCGATTCCGACTATGCGCCGCCGTGTCTCGACTTCCGGGTGGCGCCACGACTCGCCGCATTCGCCGACGAATTCACCGGACTGTTGCGCCAGCGCGGCGAGGCGCTCGCGAGCCGCCTGAGCGCGCCGGGCACAGGCGGCGCCGCCGAGATTCAGGACTTTCTGCTGCTGCAACTCGTCAATCGTGCCGAGCCGCTGATCGCTCATCTGGCGACCATGACTGGCTTGCACCCGGAAGAACTGTTCCGTGTTGCGGTGGCGCTGGCCGGCGAGTTGGCCACCTTCTCGCAGGCAAACAAGCGCACCGCGCAATACCCGGTGTACCGCCATGACCGCCTCGCCGAAACCTTCATGCCGGTGATTGCCGATCTGCGGCAGTCCTTGAGCATGGTGATGGATTCCGCCGTCGTGCCGATTCCGCTCGACGCCCGCAAGTTCGGCGTGCATGTCGCGGTGGTGCCCGACATCGAACTCTACAAGTCGGCGATGTTCGTGCTCGCGGTCAACGCGCAGATGCCGGCCGAAACCGTGCGCAACAGCTTCGCGCAACAGGTCAAGATCGGGCCGGTAGAAAAGATCCGCGACCTCGTCAATTTGCAGCTTCCCGGCATCGCCTTGCGCGCGCTGCCGGTCGCGCCACGGCAGTTGCCGTTCCACGCCGGCTTCACGTACTTCGAACTCGACCGCAGCAACGAACTGTGGAAGCTGTTGCCCACCTCGGCCGGTTTCGCAATGCATGTGGCGGGCGAGTTTCCGGGGCTGCAACTGACGTTCTGGGCCATCAGGAGATAGCCGATCATGAGTCGAGACGACTTCGCTGCGGATCAGGACGCGACCTTCCTGGTGCCGCGTCCGGGAGGCAAGGGCGCAACGCCCGGCGCGTCAGGCGGCGTGCCGGCGTCCCCGCCGCCAACCCAGTCACCCATGGCGGCATCCAGACCGGCTGACACGCCTACGTCCGGCCCGATCCCGACGAGCGGACTCAACCCGCTGTTGCGCGCGGCTAATCCGCTGCTCGATCTGATCGTGCCGCTGCGCCACATGTCGACCCATTCCGATCTCGAAGATCTGCGCCGCCGTCTCGTCGACGGCGTGCGCCAGTTCGAGAGCGAAGCCCGTGCGGCGAACCTCAGTGTCGAAACATTGTCGGCGGCGCGCTACGCGTTGTGCACCTTTCTCGACGAAACCGTGTCGAGCACGCCGTGGGGCGGGGGTGGGGCCTGGTCGGGGCGCAGCCTGCTGATCCTGTTCCACAACGAGGCGTCGGGCGGCGAGAAATTTTTCATGATCCTGCAACGGCTCGCGCAGGACCCGCGCGCCAACCTCGAGGTACTCGAACTGATGTACGTGTGTCTCGCGCTCGGCATGGAAGGGCGCTACCGCCTGATCGAAGGCGGCCGCGCACAACTCGACGTGTTGCGCGAGCGGCTGCTGGCGATGATCCGCGAGCGGCGCGGTCCGCTCGAACGCGATCTGTCGCCGCATTGGCAAGGTGTCGTGGACAAGCGCAATCCGCTGATGCGGATGCTGCCGATGTGGGTGCTCGCCGCGCTTACCGGCTTGATCCTGATGGCGCTGCAACTGGCGTTCTCGATCAGCTTGAACCGCGCGTCCGATCCGGTATTCGCCGCATTGCACGGCGTGAAGACGGCGGTAGCCGCGCCTGCCGCCGCGCCTAAGGCCGCGGTCGCGCTCGAACCTGTGAAGCCGCGCCTCGCTGCGTTTCTCGCGCCTGAGATCAGCCAGGGACTGGTCAGCGTCGTGGAGACGCCCGGCAAGTCGACGGTCACGCTGCATGGCGACGGCATGTTTGGCTCCGGCAGCGCGGATGTGTCACGCAGCTTCTATCCGCTGCTCGATCGTATCGGCGACGCGCTGAAAACTGTGCCGGGCCGCGTCGTGGTGGCGGGGCATACGGATGACCAGCGCATCGTGTCGGCGCGCTTCCCGTCGAACTGGCATTTGTCGCAAGCCCGGGCCGAAGCGGTCAGGCAGGTGCTGGCCGCGCGCACCGGCATGCCCGAGCGTTTCGCCGCCGAGGGGCGTGGCGACACCGAGCCGCTGGTGCCCAATGACAGCGCCGCGAACCGTGCGCGCAACCGGCGCGTGGATGTGACCGTCTTTACGTCGGGTACGCCGTGATCGCCGCGGTTACCACTGTGTTTCCGTTTTGTCTTTTGCCAGGTCATCTGTCATGAAACGTCTCTTTAGCTGGCTGACCCGCGCCTGGGTGCTGGCGTTGTTCGGCGCGCTCGCGCTTGCGTTGATCGTCTGGTTCGACGGGCCGTTGATCGCGTTCAACGGCAACGCGCCGCTGGAATCGGTGTCGAGCCGTATCACGCTGATCGCGATTATCTTTGTGCTGTGGGCCGGCTTCTTTGTCGGTAAATGGCTGATTGGACGGATCGCCAGTCTGAAGCTGATGCAGAGCGTGGCGGCGCAACCTGCCGCCGCCGATCCGGCCTTGGCGTCGGCATCGCCCGCGCCGTCTGCCAGTGACACGCGCTCGGCCGCCGAAGTGTCGGCGCTCAACCAGCGCTTCCAGGAAGCGCTGGCAATTCTGCGTCAGGCGCGCGGCGGCCGCCGCTTTGGCGGGCAGTATCTGTATCAGACACCGTGGTACATGTTCGTCGGTGCGCCGGGGGCGGGCAAGACCACTGCGCTGGTCCACTCGGGCCTGAAATTTCCGCTCGCCGACAAGCTCGGCAAGGAAGCGATTCGCGGCATTGGCGGTACGCGCAACTGCGACTGGTGGTTCACCGACGAGGCGGTGCTGCTCGACACGGCCGGCCGCTACACGACCCAGGACAGCGATTCCGAAGCCGACAAGGCGGCATGGACCGGCTTCCTGCAACTGCTGAAGAAATACCGGCGGCGCCGGCCGATCAACGGCGTGATCGTCGCGGTTTCGGTCGCGGATCTGTTGCGGCAATCCGAAGCCGATCGCAAGACGCAGGCGCAGGCAATCCGCGAACGAATCAAGGAACTGCATGAACGGCTCGGCATCCGCTTTCCGATCTACGTGCTGGTCACGAAGTGCGATCTGATGGCGGGCTTTGTGGAGTTCTTCGACGACCTCGGGCGCGAGGAGCGTGCAAGTGTCTGGGGCATGACATTTCCGGTGGCGGACGCGGCGAACATCGACCAGTTGCTGGCAACGTTCCCGGCTGAGTTCGACGCATTGGAAGCGCGCCTCCAGGCGCGCGTCCTCGAGCGCTTGCAACAGGAGCGGGATGTCCGGCGGCGCGCGTTGATTTATGGTTTTCCGCAGCAGCTTACGTCGTTGCGCGACCTGCTGGGCAGTTTTCTCGGCGACGTGTTCCAGTCGAGCCGTTATGAGGAAAACGCGCTGCTGCGCGGCGTGTATTTCACCAGCGGCACCCAGGAAGGCAGCCCGATCGACCGCGTGATGGGCGCGCTGGCGGCGAGCTTCGGCATCGATCGCCAGGTGCTGGTGGCGAATACGGCGAGCGGCCGCAGCTATTTCATTACGCGGCTTCTGCGCGACGTGCTGTTCCAGGAATCGGGTTTGGCCGGTGCCGACCTGCGTGTCGAGCGCCGCCGTGCGTGGCTGCAACGCGGCGCCTGGGTGCTGGCTGCCGTGCTGATCGTACTGATGAGCGCGGGGCTCGTGACCAGTTACGTGCGCAACCGGAGCTACGTTCGCGAGGTCGCGTCACAGGTCGATGCGATCGATGCGCAGGCGCGCAATCTGGTGCCGAATGCGGGCGTGCTGAGCGTGTTGCCGCTGCTCGACGCCGCGCGTGACATTCCCGGCGGCTACGCGGATCGCAACGGCGGTGCGCCGTTTCTGATGACGCTCGGTCTGTATCAGGGCGACAAACTCGGCTCCGCCGCGCAGACTCTGTATCAGCGTCTGTTACGTCAGACCCTGCTGCCGCGAGTGGTCGGCCGCCTGAAAGAACAGTTGCGGCGCGGCGAAGCGAACAACCCGCAGTATCTGTACGAGACGCTGCGGGTCTATCTGATGCTGGGCGACCCGAATCATTTCGATGCCGAATCGGTGGGTGCATGGGCGGATTACGATTGGGACCGCAACCTCGCCGGGCATGTTACCGATGACCAGCGCAAGGATCTGTCGGCGCATATGACGGCGCTGCTCGACCATCTGCAGGACGACGGGCCGGTCACGCTCGACGCCGACCTGGTCGCTTCGACCCGCCAGGCGCTTGCCAGGATTCCGCTGCAACAGC
This sequence comes from Paraburkholderia sp. BGA-UO-ETr-F12, assembly GCF_059567945.1. Lineage (NCBI taxonomy): Bacteria > Pseudomonadati > Pseudomonadota > Betaproteobacteria > Burkholderiales > Burkholderiaceae > Paraburkholderia > Paraburkholderia sp. BGA-UO-ETr-F12. Next base: position 95,107 of record NZ_JCAQOZ010000058.1, read on the forward strand.
GGGTCTACGCGTCGCTGCTGCGCAATCTGCAACACACCAGTTCGCCGGAGGTTTCGCTGGCCAGCGCGGCCAGACGCGACGCGGCAATCGTGTTCGTACGCAAGAGCGGCGAGCCGATGACACGCGGCGTGCCGGGCCTCTTTACCCGCGACGGCTACCGGCAATTTCTTGCACGCCGCGATCTGGCGGTGGCCGACGTCGTCAAGGACAACTGGATATTGGGCAAGGACGAGGCAGTCACCGACCCGGCGGCGGTCGAGCAACTGAACGCGCAGGTGCTCGAGCTTTACTATGACGACTACATCAGGCGTTGGGACGCGTTTCTGTCCGATGTCGGCATCGTGCCGTTTCACGATCTCGACCAGGCCGCGCGCGTGGTGAACGTACTCGCGCAGCCTACCTCGCCGCTGAAGAAATTCCTGAGCGTGGCGGCGAAGGAAACCACGCTCGGCGACGTCAAGCAGACCACCTTGATCGATACCGCCAAAGGCAAGCTCGACAGCGTCAAGAAGAAGCTGGAGAACGCGCTTGCCTCGTCCGACGATGCGGCGCCCGCGCCGGCGGCAACGTTGCAAAATCCCGTGGATCTGCATTTCGATTCGCTGCATCAACTCGCGTCGACCGGCGCGGGCGGCGCTTCGCCGCTCGATTCGCAACTTGCGTCGCTTAACGAAGTATTCGTCTATCTCGATGCAGCCAATACCGCGAAGCGCCAAGGCTCGCCCGCACCGGCCTCGGATGCGTTGATGAAGCTGAAGCAGGGCGCCGAAGGCAAGCCGGCGCCCCTTGCTGCCATGCTCGCGGGGGTGGCGGACGCGGGATCGTCGCTGACGCTCGGCAGCGAGCGTGGGCGGCTGAGTTCACTGTGGGTGGCGAACGTCGCGTCGTTCTGCCACCAGGCGATCGACGGCCGCTACCCGCTCGTCCGTAGCGCCAGCAACGCGGTGACGCAGGACGACTTCGGCCGCGTGTTTGCGCCAGGCGGTCTGATCGACGATTTCTTCCAGCATAACCTGATGCCCTACGTCGATATGTCGAAGACGCGCTGGAGTTGGCGGCCTTTCGGCAATGTGTCGCTTGGTATTCCCGAGGATGTGCTCACGCAGTTCCAGCGCGCCGCGCAGATTCGCGATGCGTTCTTTTCCGGTGGCGGCAAGATGGCCTCGGCCCGCTTCGAGCTGAAGCCCGTCACGATGGATGCTGCCGTGACGCAATTCACGCTCGACATCGATGGGCAGACGCTCACGTATGGACATGGTCCCACGCGTTCCACCGCGTTTCAGTGGCCTAACGGAAAGGTGTCGAGTTCGGTGCGGGTCGACTATGCGCCGCCAGGGGCGGGCGGCAGCAGCGGTTACTCTACTGATGGCCCGTGGGCATGGTTCAGGATGATCGACAAGGGTGTGCTGGAGCCGACCGCGCAGCGCGACCGCTACAACCTCACACTGGACCTCGACGGCCGCAAGGTCGCGCTGGAGCTGCGCGCGAGCAGTGTGGTGAATCCGTTCAATCTCGACGCGCTCAACAAATTCACCTGCCCGGCGAAGCTATGAGCGAGGGATTCGATACACCGGGGTTTTTCGGCAAGGCCATTACGCATGGGGATTTTCTGTCGCGACGCCTGCCCGCGTCCTTTCTCGATCCCTGGGACGACTGGCTGCAGCGCGGGCTGCACGCGAGCCGGCAGCAGTTGGGTGCCGACTGGCTCGGCGCGTATCTGACGAGCCCGGTGTGGCGCTTTGTGCTTGGACGCGGCGTGTGTGGAGAGCGAACCTGGGCGGGCGTGATGATGCCTGGCATCGATCGGGTGGGGCGCTATTTTCCGCTGACTATCGTGGCGGGCTGCGACGCGGCTATTGATCCCGTCGAATGGCTTGGCGCGAGTGGCGAGTGGTACGGCCGCCTGGACGTGCTCGCACGGTCTACGCTCGACGAGCGCTTCCAGATCGATGCATTCGATGCGGCGCTCATGCAACTGGCCGCGCCCGGCGTGCGTGCGGTGCGTGGCGAACTGGCTGCGTTGTGTCTCCCACTGGCTTCGTGCTCGGGCGCTGAACTTGCCGACGGCGTGCACACGCTGATGAACGATCTGGTGGTGACCTGCGCGGCCGGGTGCAGCTTCTGGTGGAGCGAAGGCGGCACGGCAGGTGAAACCGTGCTGCTTGCATGCGAGGGCTTGCCTGCCGGGCGGCGGTTCAGTGCACTGGTGGGGGCCGGGTGGGAAGCCTCGGGCTGGACGATCTTATGCCGAGGCACCGCGCGTTGAAACAGGCTGTTTTGTGAGCAGCACGGGAAGGGATGGTCCGCTTTCCCATGCTCCCATGCAGATCAGGGACTGTTAATGCGCGGAATGAGTGGTCCCGACGCTACGCGTCGAACCAGACCAGCACTACCGTGATGTTGTCCTTACCGCCGTGCTGTTTGGCGAGTTCGACAAGCTGGTGGCTGCACGTTGCCAGCGTGTCGGGCGTGGCGTTGCGCAACACGTCGACAATCTGCTGGTCGTTCAGCATGCCATGCAGACCATCCGAGCACAGCAGATAAAGATCGCCCGGCCTTGGCGTGAGCCGGTGCACCTCAGGCTCGACCATGGGCGACGGACCGATAGCTTGCAGCAACTCGTTACGCCCGGGCAGATTGACGGTGATGCCGGCGTCGAGTGCCTTTTGATAGAGCGTCTGGTCGCTCGTGATCTGCAGCATCCGGCTATCGCGCCAGCGATAGAGCCGGCTGTCGCCGACATGGAACACCACCATGGTCGCCGATTGAGGCTGGCGCCAGATACCGGTCATGGTGGTGCCCATGCCGCGGCCATCGGGGCGCATGTCGCTGCGATTCATCGCGTAGAGCTGATCGTTGACGTGTTCGACTGCCCGCGTTGCGACAGTAATAGCCGGATGCGTGCCCTGCGGCGCGGTACCGTCTGATTGTGCCGAATACCGGCCGGGCAAGGTTGCATCAGGATCGTCGCGCGGATCATGATGGAACGCGTGCGGATCGACCTCTGCGATGAACTGATGGAACAGCGCCAGCGCCTCGGTGCTCGCAACCTCGCCGGCATCGTGACCGCCCATGCCGTCGCACACGATGGCAAGACCGAGTGCGTCGTCAACCAGGAAATTGTCTTCGTTGTTGCGGCGCACGAGTCCGATATCGGATAGGCCGAATGCGTAACCCGTAGCGAGCCGGTAAGTCTGATTGGGCGAGGTGGGTTTCAAGTGAGTCGTGTCGAGTCAACGCAGGCCGAAAGGAGCGAAAGCATCTTGTTTCAAGCCATTATCCATAAAGACCTATCGACGTCAACGATTAAAGATACTGTGCGGACGAGCGCAAATGGCTGGATGGGGAAAGGGCCGCCGCTGAACCGTTTAGGGGAACGTAAGGGAAACGGCAGCGACGTAGCCTGACTCGTTGCGTATCGCCACGACGATCACGCGAGTTGTGGAGGGGTGTCGACGCGCTGCTCGACACCGTTGAAACGGAAACGAGGCTGAGCATCGACAAGCGCGGCAAGGTCGGCGATCAGTGAAAACGATCTGAGTAAGTAATGGCGACTGACAAACTAGCGTATCTGAAGCGTTTTCGTCCGAATGCGAGGCTCGTTGAACTCGCGAATCTGATTGGAGCGCAACTGGCGACCCTCCCTGCAGGTTGAGACGCCGCGCTCAATGAACGTAGCCTCTCACCACAACCTCGCCGCAACATCCACAAACAGTATCTTCACGATCGTCATAGCCGGAAAGATCATCGCGTAGCCGATGTCCGGCTTGTCGGTGGCCGTTAGCTTATTGGCGAACGCAAGGATCGCCGGATTGCCACAGGCGCCGGCGACGATACCCGCCACTTCGTCATAGGGCAGCCGGTACACCAGGAGGCCGAGGATCAGAACCGGCACGGCCAGCGCGAGCAGCACGATTGCACCAAGCGCAAGCATCAGCAAGCCGGTCTGCGAGACAGTTGCGGCGAACTTCGGCCCCGATGCCATGCCGACCTGCGCAAGAAAAATCGTCAGCCCGAGGTTGCGCAGCACAAGGTTCGCGGGCAGCGGCATCGTCCAGTTGACGCTGCCGGTTCGGCGCAGTTTGCCTAACACGAGCGCCACGATCAACACGCCGCACAAACCGACCGCTAGCTTGCCCAGACCCGGCAGCGGAATCTGGATCGCACCGACCAGAAAACCCAGCGCCATCCCCAGACCGACCGAAATGTAGCTGAACTCGGCGGTGCCCTTGATCGAATCGCCAAAGAAGGTTCGCAATGCCGGAAACGCCGCGCGCTGTGTCAACAAGCCAACACGATCGCCGTATTCGAGGATGAGATCGGGGTTCGGCATGACATCCGCGTCGCCGCGCCGCACATGCGCGACGATCGAACCGTCGGGCATCTTCAGTTCGCCGAGTGTGCGGCCCACTACATTCGCCCGCGACGCGAACACGCGCAGATAGTCGAGGTCGCCACGGTCTCGCAGAACCCGTCCAGGGGCTGCTTCGCCAAGCCGCTTGCGAGCTTCGGCCAGTGCATCTTTTTCCGGACTGACGGCGAGCACGACGTCGTTCTCGGTCAGCACGAGTTCAGGCGTGGCCGGCGCGTTGTGATGCGCGCTGCGTACCGCGACGATCTGTACGTTGGCGGGTAGGGCGGCAACCGTCTCGCCGAGCGTCTTGCCGCTGAAAACAGGATTGCGCAGCGCGATTTCGAGGATTTCAAGGCCGGTGCTGGAGGCCGTTCTGATCTTCGGCGCGAGGATCGCGAATGCCAGATAGAGCAACAGGATCGGACCGGCGACGCCAAATGGGTAGGATACCGAATAGCCGACTGCTGCGTCTTCGGTGCCGAGGCTTGCAATGGCCGCCTGCAACGCAGCCGTGCTGGTGCCCGAACCGGAGAAGAGACCGAGTGCATAGCCCGGATTCAGGTGCATGATTCTCTGAATCGCGAAGCTCGCTGCCCCCGCGCATAGCACGCCGATCAACGCGAGAATGTTCGCACGCCGGCCGGCTGCGCTGGTCAGTCCGAGAAAAAACTGTTTGCCGTATTGCACGCCGACCGTGTAGAGGAAGAGCGACAGGCCGAGCGTGCCGATCATGGGCGCGGGCGCTGACTTCGGCGCAAACCAGCCGGCGGCGAGTGCGACGAACAACACGGCGCCGACGCCAAGTGAAAACCCTTTGATATTGATTTCGCCGACGAAATAACCTACCGCGATGGTAAGGAACAACGTCATTAAGGGCTGCTGCTCGAGAAGCGTCTTCAGGAAATCCACGTTGCCTCCGATAGGGGGTGAGACGTCGGGTTCTGCCGGTTTCCTGCGACTGCGCTGCTTATGCTGAATGAGTCAGAGAGCCGCCCTCGCGGGCGGGATGTTCGCCAGTATCTAACAGATTGCGGTTTTTTTCTTTGTGTTTGAAACCGGCCCTCAACCTTTGCCGAGTGCGATATACCGTTCGAGATGGTGATCTTCATCGCCCAGTTGATGGTCGATCATCACGAGGCGTTTTGCATAGTGAGCGAGCGGCAACTCCCATGTCATGCCGATACCGCCATGCAGTTGAATACACTCCTCGGCGACCAACGCGCCAATCCTGCCAATGCTGTACTTTGCCGCTGACATGGCGCGTTCCCGCACCGTGCGTTCAGACTCGAGCGCTGCCGCGGCGTTGATCACCGCCGAGCGTGCCTGTTCGATCTCGAGCAGCAGATCGGCCATCCGATGCTGCAAGGCCTGGAAGCTGCCGATCGGCACGCCGAACTGCTTGCGTGTGCGCAGATACTCGAGCGTGTAATCTTTTGCGACATCCATCGCGCCCACCGCTTCAGAGCACAAGGCAAGCACGCCGCAACTGATCGCGTATTCGAGCGTCGCAAAACCTTCACCCGTCATACCGAGCATGGCGTCGTCACTCAGCGTGACATTGTCGAACGTGAGCTCGGCGGCACGGCCGCCGTCGATCTTGCGGTAGCCGCGCAAGCTGACACCCGCCGCGTCGCGCGGGACGAGAAAGAGGGTGATGCCGGCTTCTTCGTCCTCGGCGCCAGTAGTGCGTGCCGTGACGAGAAAGAGGGCAGCGTTCTCGCCTTGCTGGACCACCGCTTTCGCGCCGTTAAGCTTCCACTGGTTCCCGTTGCGTGCCGCACGTGTCGTTATGCGTGAGAGTTCGTAGTGGCCGTCCGGCTCGCCGTGCGCAAGCGCCACGATGCGGGAGCCGTCGATCAGATCGCCGAGCGTGGCTTTTTGTGTGTCACTGCCGGCACGCGCGATTGCCTGGCCGACGATCAAGGTATCGAGAAACGGCTCGACCACGAGTCCGCGACCCAGACACTCGAATACGACCGCGATATCGAAGCCGCCGCCGCCAAAACCGCCATCCGCTTCATCGAACAACGCGCCGACAATGCCGAGTTCCGCAAAACGATTCCATAGGTCTGCGCTAAAGCCTTCGGGCGAGCGTGCAATCCGGTCGCGTGTTTCGAAACCGTATTGCTCCGTGATGAAGCGGTTGAGCGTATCCGCCAGCATGCGGCGGTCTTCGGTATGCTGAAAATTCATGGCGTTTGCCCCTTACAGTCCCAGGATCATTTTGGAAATGATGTTCTTCTGGATTTCGTTGGAACCGCCGAAGATCGACAGCTTGCGGTTATTGAAGTAAAGCGACGCAGCGCTCGCGGCTTCGTCGGGGCCGACCGGCGTGCCTTCGAAGCCGTCGTACAAGGCTTCCTCGACAAACGGCTGAGCATACGGTCCCATCGCGCGACGCGTCAGCGAAGAGATTTCCTGGCGGATCTCGGTGCCGCGAATCTTCAGCATCGAACTTTCGGCGCCCGGTACGCCGCCGCCGGCTACTGCTGCGATCACACGCAGGTTGGTGGTCTTCATGTTTTCCAGATCGATCTCGACGCGTGCCATGCGGGCGGCAAACGCCGGATCATCCGCGAGCGGCCTGCCGTTGCGCCGCTGTTTCGCGGCGATCTTGCGCAACCGGTTGAAGGCGGCCACCGAGAAGCCGACGCCCGCGATATTGGTCCGCTCGTACGTGAGCAGATATTTGGCGTAGGTCCAGCCCTTGTTTTCTTCGCCCACGAGGTTCTCGACGGGCACGCGGACGTCCGTGAAAAACACCTCGTTGACTTCGTGCTCGCCGTCGAGCGTGATGATCGGGCGCACTTCGACACCCGGCGTATTCATATCGATCAGCAGGAAGCTGATGCCTTCCTGCTTGCGCACGTCGGTCGCGCTGCGCACGAGGCAGAAGATCATGTTCGCGTAGTGGCCGAGCGTGGTCCACGTTTTCTGGCCGTTGACGATATAGTGCTCGCCTTGCGCGTCGCTGCCGCGTAGCGCGGTGGTCTTGACCGAGGCGAGGTCCGAGCCCGCGCCCGGTTCCGAGTAGCCTTGGCACCACCAGTCGGAGCCATCGAGAATGCGGGGCAACCAGTGCCGTTTTTGCGCCTCGTTGCCGTACTTGATCAATACCGGGCCGAGCATGTTGACGCCGAACGGCACGACACGCGGCGCACCCGCCAACGCGCATTCGTTCTCAAAGATAAATTTCTGCACGGCGTTCCAGCCCGGGCCGCCGTACTCTTTCGGCCAATGATTGGCGAGCCAGCCTTGCGCGTGGAGAATCGCGTGCCATTCGGCCATGTCGTCGCGTGTGAGGCGGCGGCCGCCGTGTACTTTGTCGGCGAGGCGTTGCGGGAGCTTGTCGCGCAAGAAGCGCTGTACTTCGGCGCGAAACGCCTCTTCTTCAGGCGTGAAGTTCAGATCCATGATGGTTTCTTTCCTTGATGTTGACCGGGCCCGTGGGCCGGTTGACCGGTGAGGCTCAGGCCATCGCCGGTCAGCATGCGCCAGATGGCGGGCGCTCTCAAGCTGTCAGGTTGAGGCTCGCGAAATCGGCGCCGCGTTCGACCAGGTCGACCAGCAACGGCGATGCGCGCCAGAACAGCGGGTCTTCTTTCGCGAACTCGCGAATGTCCGCGAGAACGGTGGCGAGGCCCACCGTATCGGCGTATTTCATCGGGCCGCCGCGATAGCGCGGAAAACCGTAGCCATACAGGAAGGTCACGTCGACGTCGAGCGGGCGCAGCGCGATGCCTTCGTGCACGACATTTGCCCCTTCGTTGATCATGGCGGCCATGTAACGGCGGATGATTTCTTCGTCGGTGAACGTGCGCGGCGTGACACCGGCGCGCTCACGCTCGGCGTCGATGATGGCTTCGACCTCGGGGTCGGGCGTGCCGGTGCGTGAACCTTCGGGGTACAGATAGAAACCGCGGCCGGTCTTCTGGCCGAACCAGCCGCGTTCGCACAGACGGTCGGCGATCTGCACGTAGCGTGCGTCGGGGTTGCGGGTGGCGGCGCGCCGTTTGCGCGTGGCCCAGCCAATGTCGCCGCCCGCCAGGTCGACGACCTGGAACGGGCCCATCGGGAAGCCGAACGCGCGCACGGCCGCATCGATCTGATAGGGCGACGCGCCGTCTTCCATCATCGCGTCCGCCGCGCTGCGGTACACCGCCAGCACGCGATTGCCGATAAAGCCGTCGCATACGCCGGCCCGCACCGGTGTCTTGCGCAGCTTCTTCGCGAGTTCGAACGCCGTGGCCACCACGTCTGCGCTGACCTGCTTGGGCACGACCACTTCCAGCAGCTTCATGATGTTGGCGGGCGAGAAGAAGTGCAGGCCGATCACGTCCGCGGGGCGCGAAATGCTGGCCGCAATCGCGTCGATGTCGAGATACGACGTGTTGGTGGCGAGCACCGCGCCGGCCTTGCAGACACGGTCGAGTTCCGCGAATACCGCTTGTTTCACCGACAGATCCTCGAATACGGCTTCGATCACCAGATCGGCGTCGGCGAGTGCGTCGTACGAGGTGCTGCCCTGCCAGCGCGTCATTACGTCCGCTTTCTTTTCGGCAGTCATGCGGCCTTTGGCGATCAGGCCGTCGTAGACCTTTTCGATGTGCGCGCGGCCGCGTGCTAGCGACGCGTCGTCGCGTTCGATCATCGTTACGGGCAGGCCCGCATCGAGCACGGCGACGGCGATGCCCGCGCCCATGGTGCCGCCGCCCACTACGCCGATCCGGTTCAGTGCCCGTGGTTTGGCGTCGCGTGTTTCCGGCGCCTTGAGCACCTCGCGTTCGGCAAAGAACGCGTGAATCAGGCCGGCCCGCTGCGGGCTATCGAGGCATTCCAGGAACAGCTTGCGCTCGAGCCGCAGGCCGTCTTCGAATGGTTGTTCGACAGCGGCTTGCACGGCATCGACGATCTTGAGCGGAGAGAACAGCCCACGCGATTTCTTCGCCGTTTCCGCGCGCGCCGCGGCGATGGCGGCGAGGCTCGCGGCGCGGTCGCTTAGTGCGGCGGCGTCGCGCGTGCGGCGCACCGGCGCGTGAGCGGCCAGTAGTTCGTGCACATAGGCGAGGCCTTCTGCGAGGATGTCGTCGCTGCTGCCGAGCCGGTCGATGAGGCCGAGCGTGAGCGCTTCCTTCGCGCCGGCATGGCGGCCGCTCAGGATCAGGTCAAGGGCGGCTGGCGCGCCGATCAGGCGCGGCGTGCGCTGAGTGCCGCCTGCACCCGGCAGCAGGCCGAGCTGCACCTCGGGCAAGCCGAGCTTCGCGCCATCCACGGCAAGCCGGTAGTGTGCCGCTAGGGCCACTTCCAGCCCGCCACCGAGCGCGGCGCCATGGATCGCGGCCACCACCGGCTTCGCACACGCTTCGATGCGATTGCACACGTCCGGCAGCGAAGGCGGCACCGGCGGCTTGCCGAACTCGCGAATATCCGCACCCGCGATGAAATTGCGCCCGGCGCCGACGATCAGCACCGCCTCGACGGCCTTGTCGGTCTCCGCGGCTTCGATGGCGGCGAGCAGGCCGCGCCGCACGTCGGCGGACAACGCGTTGACCGGCGCGTGGTCGACGGTGACCAGCAGGACTTTGCCGCGCAGTTCGCGCGTGACAACGTCGGCGGAAGGGGTGGGGGTCATCGTGTCGTCTCCTGACTGTTTGCTGGCGAATCAAATCGAATCAAATCGAGCCAGATCGGGGCATACCGGGTCTGGCGAATTCTGCGATTCTCGGTTGGTCAAGGTTTATTGACAATTACATATACCGTTGACAGACTGTCAAAATTACTTTGACAAAGGCAGCATCATGGACGTCAATTCGCTGACCCTGCTCGTCGATATTCTCGATGCGGGCAACCTGAGCGAAGCTGCCCGTCGGCTGAAAATGAGCCGGGCGAACGTGAGTTACCACCTGAACCAGTTGGAGCGCTCGATCGGCCTGCAACTGGTGAGGCGCACTACACGCCGGGTCGAGGCGACTGAAATCGGCCTGCAGTTGTACGAGCATGGCCGCACGATTCAGAACGCGCTGCTGGCTGCGCGCGAGTCGGTCACCACGCTCGGGCAGAGCTTGCAGGGGCGGGTGCGATTGAGTGTGCCGAGCGGCTATGGGCAACTGGTGATGTCGGATTGGCTGATCGCGTTCAAGCGTCTCTATCCCGGCATCGTGCTCGACGTGATGTTTGAGAATCGCGTTGAGGATCTGATGCGCGACGAGGTCGACATTGCGGTTCGGGTGATGTCCGAGCCGCCGCAGAATCTCGTCGCGCGCGACATGGGGCCGGTGCGCTACGTTGCGTGTGCTTCGCCGGATTTTGCCGGAAGCCGTGGCATGCCGGTGCGGCTTGACGATTTGCGCACGGCGCCGGTGATTACGTCGGCGGTGGTTGGCAGGCAGTTGCGGGTGGCCGCGTATCTGCGTGAAGAGCGCCATGAAGTGCTGCTCGAACCGGCGATTATTTCGGAAAACTTTCTGTTCTTGCGTCAGGCGGTGCTGGCGGGCCTGGGTGTCGGACTGGTGCCGGACTACGTGGTGCAGGACGACCTGCGTCGCGGCGCTGTGGTGACGGCGCTGGATGAATGGCGGTTGAGCATCTTCGGTACGCACATGTACATGCTCTATATGCCGAATCGTCATCACACGCGGGCGGCGGCGAGTTTTATCGAGTTCATTCTGGAGCAGGCGCACGGCAGTGGGAGAGGCGGCGCCGGCTGAACCGGAGCGGAGCGATTTTCTTCCTGGTTACACCGCTGCGCGGCTCACGGTATGCTTGGCAAAACGGCGCGATAGCCGTGCAGGTGGCGGCACACGAACCTCGGGGGAGACGCAGATGAAATGGTGGGTCGCATGTTTCGCGATGCTTGCAATCGCCATTGTGGCGGTGCTGGCCTCGCGTTTGCCGGGCGAGGACGCCATCCGTCTCGCGGGCTATGCGGGCACGGCGGTTTTCGCCGCGCTGGTTGGCGTGCTGATTCGCTGGCGCGCAAATCGTGGTCAACGCAACAAACGCGCGGGGTGAGTACGGCAATCCCGAGTCAAATTTTTTACTGAATGAGAACGATGCATTGTCACATTCGGTTGATATACAGGAGTTGCAATCCGCGTAGGAGATTGATTTGGACGCTCGAAAATCGGTGTTACATGTCGTCGAACCTGCCACGAAGCATCCATTTGAGAGTTGCTTCCTTGACCTCGGCGGCCACTCCGCCGAGCGAGCCTTGACGGTGCTGACTGCAGCGGTTCATGCTGCCCAGCGTGAAATGAATGCATTTGACTGGATTACAGACGCGCTCCCTGGCGCCACGCTCAAACCGGCCCTGGCATTCGGCACGGTTGGCGAACTGTACCGCTCATACACCCGACCCGCGGAACTGGGCCGCCTGAAAGGCGTACTACGTTCCTGACGAGGATATTTCACGGACGTGATCGAATAGCGCGAGTAGAAACGACGACGATATTCGAGCGCGACGCAACACACGACAACTCGATCGGTGAGGCACACCAGGAAACGGTAGCGCAACCGCTCCCCAGGTTTCCCAGGCAGACCCGTCCGCGACGCACGCAGTGCGGAGTGGGAGCTGATGAGTCCTTTGTCAACGGCGCGGAGTGCGCGAGGGCACGGATTCCAGATGCACCACTACCGCGGCTGTGCGGGGGACCCGCTTATGAGCTAGCGGTGTAAAGCCGCTTTCTTTTGCCTACTTTTCTTTGCGGCAGGCAAAGAAAAGTAGGTGCCGCCCCGCACAGGGGCAACACTAATAGACCACCACCAAAGCAAGGAAAGGCCAAAACCCCCACCAGCCTATCCCGACGTAATCACCGTGCAAACCTGCACCCAGCGGCCCCACCCCACCCCCATGCTACGATGCTCCGAACACCACACAGAACGCCGGAGACATAGATGCGCCCCGAGAGTGCCGCCCGTTTCGACGAGCAGTTCGCCCCTCGCATTGCCGAGGCAATCGCTGCCTGTTTCGCCACCACCGTGCACACCGAAGTCCTGCCTTACGGCGGCCACGGCCACCCCACAAGCGTACGGATTCACGCAGCGCCGCTCGAAGGCCTCGGTCACTACCCGCATCCGCTCAACCTGTTCCTGACATGGGATAGCGACGAGATCGAACGGCTGATGGGGCCGGAAGGCCCGGCACGCTTCGCCGGCTACCTGGCTGCGCTGCCACGTAAGCTAGAAGCGTGGCGCCACGTGCGCGAACTGGATTTTCCGTCGCACACCCAGGGCGAGCCGACCATACTGATCGGCGGGCTCGATTTCGGCTCTTAAGAGGCCGCGCCGATCCGGAAGAAACTCACGCTTTGCACCAGACCCGATGCCTTGCTCTGCACCGCATCGGCAGCCGCGGCCGCCTGCTCGACCAACGCCGCGTTGCTCTGCGTCACCTGATCCATTTGCGTGACCGCATCGTTCACTTCCGCAATGCCCGCAGCCTGATCGACGCTGGCTGTCGCGATCGCCTCGACGATGCGTGTCACGCTGCCCGCGCTTTGCACCACGCCGTCCATCGTATTGCTTGCGTGGTTGATCAACTGCGTGCCGGCGTCGATGGTGGCAACCGACTCGCGAATCAGCGCCTTGATTTCGCGCGCGGCATCGGCCGAGCGTTGGGCGAGACTGCGCACTTCGCTTGCGACCACTGCGAAGCCGCGCCCTTGAGTGCCGGCACGCGCCGCTTCAACGGCTGCGTTGAGCGCCAGAATATTGGTCTGCGCGGCAATCGCCTCGACCACCGCGATGATGTCGACGATACGCTTCGATGCCGCGTCGATCTGGCTCATGGTGCGCACCGCGTCGGTCATCACGGCGCCGCCGTCGCGTGCCGCTTGCGCCGCGGTTTGCGCAAGGGTAGTGGCCTCGCGCGCGTTGCTGGCGTTGCGCTGAACCGAGTCGGTGAAATGCTGCATCGACGCGGCGGTTTCTTCGAGCGATGCGGCCTGTTGTTCAGTACGCGCCGACAGATCGAGGTTGCCCGCGGCAATCTCCTGCGTCGCCGACGAAATCGTGTGCGCGCCTTCGCGAATCTCGCTGACGATGTGCCGCAAGCGCTGATTCATTTCGTTGAGCGCGACCAGCAACTGGCCGGTTTCGTCGCGGCTCACCACGACAACATCGGCGCGCAGATCGCCTGCGGCGACCGCTTGCGCGACCCCCACCGCCTGTCTGACCGGCAGCGTGATGCTGCGGCTCAGGAACCAGATCGCGAACGTGCCCACCCCGAGCGAGCCGGTCACGACCGACAGAAGCAGCACGCAGGCGAGCGTATACGCGCGTTCCGCGGCTTCGTTCGTGCGCACGTTGGAGTCTTGCGCCTGCTGCATCACCGAGGCGACGATGTCGTCGATAGCGGCGGTCGGCGCGCGGTCGATGCCTTTGACGAGACCGTCGACCACGTGTGCCGTATTCGGATCGGCCGAGTCATAGCGCTTGAGCGCGTCGAGATAGCTGTCCTGCAGCGCGGCGTGGGTGGCGAGCGCCTTGTTGACACCATCGGCGTTGGCACCCAACGCACCTAGCTGATCCTTCAATCGAAGCAAAGCGGCGTGTGTCGTGCTGCTTTCCTTGCTGAAGGCGTCTCGGTAACGGGCGAACGCGGCCGGATCAGCGCCGCGCAGCAACAGGTCCTTCCATTCCTGCACCTGCTTCTTGAATTCGACCTGCGCGACGCGTGCGGTATCGGCGGCTTGTGCATACTGGCTGAGCGTTTGCGCGGACTGAATTTGCAGCGCGTGCGTATTCGTCAACGCGTGCCAGCCTTCCAGACCCACCACCGTCGTTGCCATGAGCAGCACCGCGCCCAGCAGCGCCAACTTGACGGCGATTTTCAGATTTCTATAGAACGTCACTGCGATTTCCTTGGATAGACCTTAGTCCAGCTTGAATTGCGCGACGGCGCCGGCAAGACTCACGGCCTGGCTTTGCAACGCGGTGGCGGCCGCTGTCGATTCCTCGACCAGGGCGGCATTCTGCTGAACCATTTCGTCGAGCTGGCTGACCGCGCGATTGACTTCCTGAATGCCGCGCGTCTGTTCGTTGGCTGCCTGGGTGATTTCGGAAATGATGGTCGTCACGTTGGCCACGTTGCTGACGATCTCCGTCATCGTCGCGCCGGCCTGACGGACCTGGCCTGAACCGGAACTCACGCTTGCCACCGTCGATTCGATCAGCGCCTTGATTTCCTTGGCGGCCTGCGCGCTGCGTTGCGCGAGGCTGCGCACCTCGCCGGCCACCACCGCGAAACCGCGGCCCTGTTCGCCGGCGCGCGCCGCTTCGACCGCCGCGTTTAACGCGAGGATGTTGGTCTGGAACGCGATACCGTCGATGACGCCGATGATGTCGGAGATTTTCACCGACGCCTGTTCGATCTCGCCCATCGTCGTAATCACGTCGGAGATCACTACGCCTCCGCGCGAAGCGACCTGCGACGCGCACACGGCGGTGTCGTCGGCCTGCTTCGCGGCGCTCGCCGATTGCGTGACCGTCGAGGTGATTTCTTCCATCGACGCAGCGGTCTGCTGCAGGCTGGCCGCAGCGGATTCGGTGCGGCCCGACAGGTCCACATTGCCCGCGGCGATTTCATTTGCGGCCACGCGCACCGATTCGCTGGCATCGCGAATCTGGCGCATCACGTGGCTGAGTTTGTCGATGAAGGTATTGAACGCGCGCGCGATCTGCGTGACTTCGTCATTGCCGGTGGCGGGCAGACGTTGAGTCAGATCGCCTTCGCCCGAGCCGATTGCGTCCATTGCATCGCGTACTTTCGAGAGCCGCTGGAACGACACGGCGGTGACCGCGGCCACGATCGCGGCGGCAATGACCGCAATCACGATCAGCGCGATAACCGAAGCCGTCAACAGCGATCGCATGCCCGCGGTCGCCTCCGCTTTGTCGAGTGCGACGACCGCGTACCAGTCGGTGCCGGGAATGGCCTGAGCGCGCAGCAGCTTCGTGCTGCCGCTCACGTCGACTTCGACAGGGTGTTCGGCGCTGAAGAGTGCGCCTAGTTTGTCCCCTGTGAGTGCGGGCGCCAGGTCCGTGACCGGCTTCAGGGTCAGCTTCGCGTCCGGGTGCGCAACGATATGGCCGCTCGTGTCGATCAACATGCCGAAGCTCGCGGGTGTCGGATGAATCGCCTTGACGTTGGCAATCACGCTGTCCATCGCGACGTCACCGGACACCACGCCCTTCACCACGCCGTCGCGCACCACGGGCGCAGCGAACGCGACCACCAGCTTGCCCGTGCCCACGTCGACGTATGGCAGCGTCACCACCGGTTTGCCCGCTGCGGCAGCCTGCTTGTACCAGGGACGGCCGGTCGGATCGTAGTCGGGCGGAATGCCGGTCGGATCGGAGAACTTCGCGGTCTTGTCCGCATAGCCGACGTACACATTGGAGAACTTGCCGGCGGCGGCGATCTGCTTTAACGCGGCGGACGGATCGGGTTGCAGCACGGCGTCCTGCAACGAGTTGATCATCTGGCTATTCGAGGCGATCCAGTCTTCGATACCGTCTGCATGTCCGCTTTCGACAGCATTCAAACTGCTTTCGATTGCCTCGGCGTTATACGAGTTGGCGACGACATAGTTGAGAACGGTGTTGGCTGCGAGCGCGACCACAACGATGGCGACGCACAGGGCGACGATGCGCGCGCGAATGGAGGAGAACATGTCGGGAGTTTTCGGAGTAAGCAGTGAGCCGTAGTCGGTGAGGCGGGGGCCTCAGATGCTGTATACGGCCTGGGCAGCGGGGACTTGAGCGGGCAAAACTTTCGATTGATGACGGCCGCCGGTAATGCCGCGTGTGGCGGCGCGCCGCGATGCTACACATTTTTTCGCGCCAGTGGCGGTTTTCAACGGTTACCGAAACACCACGCCCGGTGACGGTCTGGAGGCGTTATATTCGTCTGAAGATATCGAGGTATGTGTGATGGTGCGAAGACTAAAAAAACGGCCGCTGCTTTTTATCGCAGCGGCCGCTTCGTTCACAGGCTGAATTGAAAATTGAAGCTGAGTTGAACCCTAGCTCCCCAGCGCCGGATCGCTCATGCTGCTTCGGCCGGTTTCCACGTGTCCGGCGAAGCGCCGCGTGAACGACGGGTCGGTATCGACAGTGATCGTCAGGTCGTACCAGCCGTAGGCGTTGCGCAGATCGAGGTATAGCTGTTCGGTATCGCCGCCGCGTACAGAATGCTTGACCACGTTGCCGACGTCATAGGCGTTGACGATGGTGAACTGGCAGCGCGCGCTGCCCACATTCTCCAGCCGCAATTGCAGGTTGCCGTTCGCCACGTCGTAGCCTTCAGCCACTTCTGGCCGCGCGATATCGGAACCGTTCCACCAGCTTCTCGCAACCGGCTTGCCCGCGAAGCGGCGCAGAAAACCGTTCGGACCGTAGACCGTATAGTCGTAAGTGCCGTCGGCATTCAACGGCAAGTGATCCTGCAGCCGCTTGCCCGCTTCGACGGTGTACGTAAGCGGCGCGGCGAGACCATTCGCGGCATAGACGAGAAACACGGCGCCCGCGCGGCCCGAGTTGACGAAGCGCATCGTCAACTGGTTCGCCGCACCTTCACCATGCACACGCACGAACAGCTCGTACGGCAGCGCGCGAGCCGGGCGCACGCCTGGTTCCTGCTTCGGTACGGCCTGCACGAGCGGCGGCAACGGCACGTAGTCCGGATGCCGGTTCTTATCGGGCGGTACATAACCGCTCGTGCTCGGCAGCGTCGGGAATGCGTCGTTCGGGGTGCTGAAGTTGAACGCCGACATCAGGTCGCCGCACACCGCGCGGCGCCACGGCGTGATGTTCGATTCACCGAGATTGTGGTGCTGGCCGAAGCGTTTTTCGATAAAGCGGATCACCGAGGTGTGATCGAACAATTCAGAGCATACGTAGCCGCCTTTCGACCACGGCGAGACCACCAGCATCGGTACGCGCGGCCCGAGCCCGTACGGGCCGGCAGGCGTGTTGCCGCTGCCCGCATAATTCTCATTGCTGGTGTCGACGGTCGACAAGCCATTTGCGCTCGATGCCGGCGCGAACGGCGGCGCCATGTGATCGAAGAAGCCGTCGTTCTCGTCGTAGTTGATCAGCAGCACCGTCTTGCTCCACACCTCGGGATTCGACGTGAGAATCTGCAAGACCTGATCGATATACCACGCACCGTAGTTCGACGGCCAGTTCGGGTGCTCGGAATACGCTTCCGGCGCGACAATCCACGAGACTTGCGGCAGGGCGTTGTTCTGCACATCGCGCTTGAGAATGTCGAAGTAGCCGTCGCCATTGGCTGCATTCGTGCCCGTGCGGGCGTTGTCGTACAAAGGGTTGCCCGGCTGCGCGTCGCGGTACTGATTGAAGTAGAGCAGCGAGTTGTCGCCGTAGTTGCCGATGTACGGGTTTTGAGTCCAGCCCCATGAGCCGTTTGCGTTGAGTCCCGTCCCAATGTCCTGGTAGATCTTCCACGTGATGCCGGCGTTCTGCAGCACTTCCGGATAGGTGGACCAGCCGTAGCCGGCCTCGGCATTGTCGATCACCGGGCCGCCGCCGCTGCCGTCGTTGCCGACCCAGCCGCTCCACATGTAGTAGCGGTTCGGATCGGTTGGGCCCATCAGCGAGCAGTGGTACGCGTCGCAGATCGTGAAGGCGTCGGCGAGCTGGTAGTGAAACGGAATGTCGTCGCGCGTGAGGTAGGCCATCGTCGTGGTGCCCTTGGAGGGCACCCATTGATCGTAGCGCCCGCCGTTCCATGCGGCGTGCGTGCTGGTCCAGTCGTGTGCGAGGTCTTGCAGGAATTGCAGTCCAAGGTTCGGCGCGGTGGGGCGGAACGGCAACACATAGCCGAGGTCCGCGGCGAGCGGCTGATACCACACCGGCTTGCCGTTGGGCAGGTTGATCGCGCGCGTGTCGCCGAAACCGCGTACGCCCTTGAGCGTGCCGAAGTAGTGGTCGAACGAGCGGTTTTCCTGCATCAGCACGACTATATGCTCGACGTCGCGGATGCTGCCGGTTTTGTTGTTGGCGGGAATCGCAAGGGCGTTGCGAATGCCCAGCGGCAGCATGCTCAGCGCGGTGGCAGAACCGGCGGCGTGCGCGGCGGAGCGCAGAAAATCACGGCGATTTTTTGAGGTCATGGTTTTGGCTTTCGATCTTCGGTGAAGGAACGATGCACGCAACACGCGAGCTTCGCCCGCGCGAAGCGTGGCGCGCGAGACTCAATCTACGGTGTGAATGACAGGTGTGACGAGCGGCGTCGACGCGGCGGCGGACAATGCCGGGTCGGCGCTTGATGCAGGTAGTGCAGGGGTTTGAATCGTTACTGCGGTACTCTCGGGTGCGACGGAGGAAGGATTTGCCGACAGCACCGCGGCGCTGTTGCTGTCTCCGGTGGAACTATCGGTAGAGCTAACCGATTGGGTGTCCGCGGTTTTGTCGTCGTCGTTGCCGCAGGCGCCGAGCAACATGCAGCACGACACGGCGGCCAGTGCGCCTGCCAAACGTTTGCGACAGAAGGCAAAGGAGGGCTTCGACACAATAGACATGGCAATGTCTCCGGCACGGGGAGTATGCACCGGGGCATCCACGTGCCCAGGTCAGCGATGCGCAAGCATAGTCGCTGACCTGTGTAACTTTTGTGAAGATGTGGAAATTTGGGTATTTGTTGAGAGTTGGGCGGCCGTCAATCCTGAATTGCGACAATCGCCTCGATCTCGACCGTGATATTGCCGGGCAGCGAGCCGACCCCGACCGCCGAGCGCGAATGCCGGCCGGCATCGCCGAATACATCGACGAACAGATCCGAGCAGCCGTTGATTACGCGCGGATGTTCGGTGAAATCGGGCGCGGCGTTGACCATGCCCAGCAGCTTGACCACGCGCTTCACACGCCGCAGGTCGCCCAGTTCGTTATGGAGCACGGCGAGCAGATTCAGGCCGACCATTTGCGCGTGGCGGTACGCTTCGTCCGCGCTGACGGTCGTGCCGACCTTGCCGGTCATCAGTGAGCCGGTTTCGTCGAGCGGGCCCTGGCCGGACAGAAACAGCAGATTCCCCTCGCGTGTGCAGTGCGTGAAATTGCCGATCGGCGTCGGCACTTGCGGGAGCTTGAGGCCGCGCGTGTGCAGCCGGTCGTAGCAGTTCATCGATGGGGAGGTGATGGTGAGCGGTCTGTTAAGGAGTTAGCATTGCGCGCCGCGGCGGGCTTTCACGCGTTGTGCGTTGCGTACGTCAGGGTCTTACGGATACATTACGCTGCCGGTTCCTGATCGCGATGCCGCCAGCCGAGGCGCGCCTCGATGCGAGCGGCCACGGCCTGCACGGCTTGCGCGAAGCGCTCGGTGCCGAGCGCGGCTTTAGCCTCGGGCATTACGATGGAAATCGTGAAGACGCACGCGCCTGTGTTGTCGAGCACGGGCGCCGCGAGACATGCCACGGACGCATCCGATTCGCCGATCTGAATCGACAGGCGTGCCTCCAACGCTTCGCGCGCAATCTGCGCGAGCACTTGCGGCCGGGTTTCCGCGCGGCCGGTCGGCGAGCTTTGCGCGTGCTGTGCGAAGAAGGCGACCCGTTCGGCATCCGGCAGATGCCCGACCAGCAAACGGCCGGATGCGGTCCAGTTGAGCGGCACGCGGCTGCCTACTCGCGAAGTCACGCGGAAATGCCCGGGGCCTTCGGCCATTTGCTGCACGACCATCATGCCGTCTTCGAGTCCGCACACCTGCACGGTCTCTTCGACTTCCGCCGAGAGCCGCTGCATTTCTTCGTGCGCGACCGCAAGGTAGTCGAGCGAACTCGCGTACGTCAAACCATAACCATACAGACGCGAGCCGAGCCAGATCGTGCCGTCCATGCGCCGGGCCAACAGGTTCTTCTCGACCAGATCGTTGATGATCGAATACACGGTGGAGAGTGGCGCGCCGACCATGCGCGCGACTTCATACGCGGTGGCGGGACGGTTCGCTTGCTGGAGCGCGTCGAGAATCTGCACGGCGCGATCGATCGCGCTGGTGCGGGTGCGCGGCGCCGCGCTTTCTTCGCGGCTTGCAGCCTGGGTTGCGGTGTCGGCGGTTGCCGCGGCCGGCACCGCGGCGGGTACTGCTTCAGACGCGGAAGGTCGGGACGTGCGAGCCATCGTGCTCCTCTGACGCGAGATGTTTTTGTTCAGTTGACGCAGGTCGATTGTATGCTAGACTGATCCGCAATTACAACATATATTCCATAATTAAGAAATACCGGGTTGGAGGCGCTTCATGGACATTCGCTCTCGCTTTGGCTTACGCCCTGTCATCAATGCTTCGGGCACGATGACGAGTCTTGGCGCGTCCAGTGTCAGCGCAGCGGTAATCGACGCAGTAGCGCAAGTCCTGCCGCAATTCGTCGAAATCGACGATCTGCAGCGTCGCGCCTCGGCGGCGATCGCCGCCGCATGCGGCAGCGAAGCCGGCTATATCACCGCATCGTGCTCGGCGGCGATCACGCTTTCCATCGCCGCGATCATGACGGGCGACGACCACGGCCTGATTGAACGGCTCCCGGACACGAGCGCCATGCCGCGCAATGAAGTCGTGATTCAAACCGGCCACCTCGTCAATTATGGCGCACCGGTGGACCAGGCGATCCGTCTGTCCGGCGCGCGGGTCGTGCCGGTGGGGGCGTCGACCGAGGCGCACGGCTATCAGTTGAATACCGCCATTACCGAACGCACCGCCGCGGCACTTTATGTGGTTTCGCATCATACGGTGCAATTCGGCATGATTCCGCTTGAAGAATTCATTGCCGTCGCGCATGCGAAGGGCGTGCCCGTGATCGTCGACGCGGCTTCCGAATACGACCTCAAGCGTTTCATCGCAGCGGGCGCCGATTTCGCGCTTTACTCGGCGCACAAATTTCTCGGTGGACTGACCGCGGGTATTGTCGCGGGCAAGAAAGCGCTGGTACGTGCCGCCTATTTCCAGAATGGCGGTATTGGCCGCGGCATGAAGGTCGGCAAGGAAGGTATCGTGGGCGCAATCGCCGCGCTCGAACAATGGCAGCGGCGCGACCCTGTCGCGGTTCGCGCCCGCGAACGCGGCTACCTCACGCTGTGGCGCGAAACCTTGAATCGCTACGACGGCGTCTGGGCGGAAATCGACGCCGACCCGACCGGCAATCCGCTCGACCGCCTGAAACTGCATATCGATCCCGCGCAAGCTCGCATCACCGCGTGGGATCTCGCCGATGCGCTCGCGCGGCCGCCCGCAGGCGAGGCGCCGGTGATCGTGCGCGATCACGAAGCCGAACTGAATTTCTTTTTCCTCGATCCGTGCAATCTGCATCCGGGCGAGGAGCAGATCGTACTGGCGCGGCTTACCACCGAACTCGAGCGTGCGCGGCAGTCGCCAGAACCGGTCGTCACACCGTTCCATCTGCGCGACGCACGCCGCATTGCCGCGCGCCGGAACTGGCCTGACTGATTTTCCCCGGCCCATATCGATTCATCGATGACCGTTGTTTGACCGTAGCACCGGATCGCGACCCGGTGTTGCTTTGACTTGCCTGCTCAGTACTACTTATATAGCCGGAACATTTTGTGTAACCGGCATTTGTCTCTCTCTCGACTTGAGGAAACCATGAAGCACAAACAGATTCTTCGCACAGCCATTGCCTTCGCCGCCGCTGGGCTAGCCGCGCAGGCCGCCCAAGCGCAAAGCAGCGTGACGCTGTACGGCATTGTCGATGCCGGCTTTACCTTCACCAATAACCAGAAGGGCGAGAAGGCGTATCAGGCGACCCAGGGCAATGTGCAGGGCTCGCGCTGGGGCCTGCTCGGCACCGAGGATCTGGGCGGCGGCAACAAGGTCATGTTCAAGCTCGAGAACGGTTTTAGCCTGGAGAGCGGCGCATCCGGTCAGGGCGGCCGCATGTTCGGCCGTAGCGCATGGGTGGCGCTGTCCAACAAAACGGCGGGTACGATCACGCTCGGCCGTCAGTACAACAGCGTGCAGGATTATCTGTCGAACATGCAGATCAATGGCATTGGCGCGATGAGTCAGTACGGCAACGCGATCTACGACAACGACGATATCAACAATACGTACCGTACCGATAACGCGATCAAGTACACCTCGCCGACCTATGCAGGGCTTACCGCGAACGCAATGTACGCGTTCTCGAATACGGCGGGCCAGTTCGCCAACAATCGTGCATGGAGCGTCGGCGCCGATTACGTGAATGGTCCGCTGCGTCTCGACGCGGCCTACTCGCTGGTCAATCAGCCGGCCAGCAATACCGCCGGCGCGGCGCCGTCGGACAACTACTACGGCACCAGCTCGTCGATCATCAGCGGCGTGCAGCGCAACCAGGTGTGGGGCGCGGGCGGCTCGTACGTGTTCGGGCCGGCCACCGTCCTGCTGCTGTACACGAACTCGCAATTCCGGTTGCTCAACGGCGGCAGCCTGCATTTCGCCAACTATGAAGCCGCGGTGAAGTATCAACTCACGCCGGCCGCGCTGCTCGCGCTGGGCTACATCTACACGACGCAGAACGCCAGCGGCACCACGGCCACCAACGCGCACTACAACCAGTTGAGCCTCGGCGGCGAGTACTTCCTGTCGAAGACCACCGACCTCTACCTGAACGGCATCTACCAGCGCGGCTCCGGTTCGCACGCCTGGGTCGAAGGCATTTCGAATCCGTCGAGCAACAACGGCCAGTTCGTAACCGTCGCCGGCATCCGCCACAAGTTCTAAGTCCGCCGCCCGCGCCGCTGCTCATACAACATTCCGCTTAACGGAAGCCGCGGCGCGGCTCTATCTCTTCAGGAGCACCTATGGCGACCGTTCAAGGAAGTCTGTTACTCGTCTATGCATTGATTGCCATCATCGCGCTGGTTGTGCTGATCGCACGCTTCAAGATGAATCCGTTCATCACGTTGATGATGGTGTCGGTAGCGTTGGCGCTCGCCGTCGGCATGCCGGCGACGTCGATTCTCAAGTCGTTCGAAACCGGTGTGGGTGGCACGCTCGGCCACATTGCCATCGTGGTCGGGCTCGGTACGATGCTCGGCAAGATGATGGCCGAGTCGGGCGGCGCCGAGCGTATCGCGCGTACACTGATCGACCTGTTCGGGCCGAAGAACGTGCATTGGGCGATGATGTGCATCGCGTTCCTCGTCGGTCTGCCGGTGTTTTTCGAAGTCGGTTTCGTGCTGCTGATTCCGATCGCGTTCAACGTGGCGCAGCGAACCGGCACGTCGATGATACGCGTCGGTATTCCGATGGTGGCGGGTTTGTCCGTCGTGCACGGTCTGATTCCGCCGCACCCGGCTGCGCTGCTCGCGGTCACGGCGTACAACGCGGATATCGGTCATACGATTTTCTACGCCTTGATCGTCGGCATTCCGACCGCGGCCGTTGCGGGTCCGTTGTTCTCCAGGCTGATCGCCCGTTTTGTCGTGCTGGACGGCGTCAATCCGATGGCGCAGCAGTTCATCGAACAGGATGCGAAGCGCTCGCAGCAGGAGTTGCCGGGTTTCGGCATCACGCTGCTGACGGTCCTGCTGCCGGTGTTGTTGATGCTGGTCGGCAGCTGGGCCGATCTGATCGTGCCGGCCAAATCGTCGTTGAACAATGCACTGCGTCTGATCGGCCATCCGGATATGGCGCTGTTGCTGGCCGTGCTGTTGAGCTTCTACACGTTCGGCAAGTCGCGCGGCTTTAACCGTGAGCAGATTCTCAAGTTCACCAACGAGTGTCTTGCGCCGACCGCGAGTATCACGCTGGTGGTGGGAGCGGGCGCGGGTTTCGGACGCATTCTGATCGACAGTGGCGCATCGAAGGCGATCGTCGATGTCGCGACGGGCGCGCACGTGCCATTGCTAATTCTCGCGTGGCTGGTGGCGGCGTTGATTCGCGTGGCGACCGGTTCGGCAACTGTCGCAATGGCGACGGCGGCCGGCATCATCGCACCGATTGCCGCAGCGGCGGCGGGCACGGTGGGCGGTGTGCGGCCCGAGTTGTTGGTGCTGGCCACGGGCGCAGGTTCGCTGATCCTGTCGCACGTGAACGACGGCGGTTTCTGGCTCGTGAAGGAGTACTTCGGCATGACAGTGCCGCAAACCTTCAAGACGTGGACCGTCTGCGAAACGATTATTTCAGTGACGGCGCTGGTCTTGACGTTGGGCCTTTCGACCGTGATTTGAACGGGGAGTCTTGTCGCGGCGCGTCTTGAGGACGCGCCGCGATTCTGTTCAGCGCTGCCGCGAGATAAAGGCCGCAATCGCATCATTCAGCGCGTCCGGCGCGTCGCGATGCGGCGAATGTCCGCAAGCGTCAAGCTTAACCAGTTGCGCGTGCGGCACGCGCTCGCCAATCGTATCGATCTGCGCCATCGTGCCGTAGTTGTCGTCGCGGCCTTGTATCGCGAGCAGAGGCCGCCTGATCTCGCCCAGTTCGTCGACTATGCGCCATTCCCTGAATGCCGGATTCAGCCAGATATCGTTCCAGCCATAGAACGCGGAATCGACATCGGCATGATAGCGGCCGAGCTTGCTCCGCAGATCCGTGGTTTCGTAGAGCTGTCTGGTCTGCGCAATGCTCTCCACCGAAATGTCTTCGACGAATACATGCGGCGCGATGGCGACCGCGCCGGCCAATTCGTCCGGGTGCAGCGCCGCATAGAGCAGCGTGATCGAGCCGCCGTCGCTATGGCCGATCAACCACATGCGTTTGCGTTCCTGCGCGCCGATATCGAGCGCATCGAATAATGCGGGCAGGATATCGCGCGCCTGTGCGGTCATGAAATCGACCGGCCATTTGACCTCGTGCGCGCGCGGTGTGGACAAGCCATAACCGGGCCGCGAATAGACGAGACCGCGCATGCCGAGACGCACGCACAAGGCCTGCGGCCAGTCGCGCCACATCGCAATCGATCCGAGCCCTTCATGCAGGAATACGGCGATGGGCGCATGGGCTGCCGCCTGATTCAGCCAGCGGTATTCGATGCGCAACGGCCCGTGCGAGGGTGTGGCGGCCAGTTCCGCAAAGTTGCTGGTCGAGACCGGGGCCGCGGTTACGGGGTTCTGCATGGATCACCTTATGACTGTTCGCGCAGTTTGAAGCGTTGAATCTTGCCGGTAGCGGTTTTCGGCAAATCGTCGACGAACAGAATATCGCGCGGGTACTTATGCGGCGCGAGCCGTTCCTTGACGAAAGCCTTCAGTTCATCCGCAAGTATCTCAGACGGCGCGAACTCACGCTTTAACACCACGAACGCGCGGGTCTTCACGAGGCCGCCGTGATCGACGCCCACCACCGCCGCTTCCAGCACGGCGTCGTGCTGCATCAGAACCATTTCCACTTCGACGGGCGAGACATACTGGCCGCTCACTTTCAGCATATCGTCGCTACGGCCCGCATACACGTAGCAGCCGTTCGCAAGCCGGCGATATTTGTCGCCGCTTCGAATCCACTCGCCGAGGAACGTGGCGCGCGTTTTCTCGCGATTGCTCCAGTACATGAGTGCGGCGCTCGGTCCTTTGATGTACAGGTCGCCGACTTCGCCGTCGGGCACCGGCAGACCGGCTTCGTCGCGCAGCTCGACTTCGTAGCCGGGCACAGGGCGGCCGGTGGTGCCGTATTCGACAGCCCCCGCGCGATTGGACAGGAAGATGTGCAGCATCTCGGTCGAGCCGATGCCGTCAAGAATCTCGCAGCCGAAGTGAGCGGTAAAGCGTTCACCGATTTCGCGCGGCAACGCTTCGCCCGCGGACGTGCACACGCGCATCGCGACGTCGGCACGTGCGGGCAGATTGGGCGAGACGAGCATGCTGGCGTAGAGCGTCGGCACGCCGTAGAAAACGCTCGGGCGGTACTGCACGAGGCGTTTGAAAATCGCGTCCGCAGTGGGACGCTCGGCCATCAGCACGGCCGTGGCGCCGACCGAGAGCGGGAATGTGAGGCCGTTGCCCAGACCGTACGCGAAAAACAGTTTGGCCGCGGAGAAAACCACGTCGCTTTCAACGATGCCGAGAACCGGCTTGGCGTACAACTCAGCAGTCCAGTACAGATTCGCATGCGTGTGGACCGTGCCTTTCGGCTTACCTGTCGAACCGGACGAGTACAGCCAGAAGGCGATATCGTCGCAACCGGTCGTGCATGCTTTGCTAGCCGGAGCGGCCACGTCGAGCAGGTCTTTGAGGCATGGAGTGGCTACGGATTCGTTCTCGGGCTGTGAGACGATCAACTGGCAACCGTCGTGTTCGGCCGTATCGAGCGCTTGAACGACAGTCGGCAGCACCGCGCCCGACGCGATCACGGCGCGCGCGTGACTGTGCGTCAGCATGTACACGTAGTCGGCAGCGGTGAGCAGCGTGTTCGCAACGACCGGCACCACGCCCGCATAGAGCGCGCCGAGAAACGCGATCGGCAGTTCGACGGTATCGAGCATCACCAGCAGCACGCGTTCTTCCGGATGCACGCCGAGCGTGCGCAATGCGCTCGCGAAACGCCGGGCCCGGTCCTCGAGTTCGCCGTAGGTGGTGTTGCCGGTGTCGTCGATATAAGCGGTCTTGCCGGCGCGCGATTGATTCAGTCGAAACAGATAGGCCGCGAAATTGAATACCGCGGGCGGCGGTTCGGCCGTCACGGCGGGCTGATGCGCAGCCGGTTCCAGCAGGGCTTCCATATGTCTCCTCCAACGGGTGGGGGCGGTCCGGCGGTTATGTGCTCATGATCCGCGCGATGCTTACTGCCTGATTGCTTCCTTCTTCGCTTCGTGCCTGTCTCGTGCGCGCTATGCCACGGGCAAATGCGTGGCTTGCGTCAATGCGTCGAGTGCGGCGCCCGCTGCCTGAACGGCTGAGCGCCTGTGGTAGAAACCCAGGGCACGAATGCCGCCGAGTTCTTCGCCGCCACCCGCGCGGCCCGGTCCACCATGCAGCGACATCGGCATCACGTTGCCGTGGCCGGTCTGGCTCTGCTGAACCGCGGGCGAGATCGCGTGGACACGTCCATGCGTATCGGCGAGTTCCAGTGCGAGCTTGCCAGGATGGGCGTCGTCGTTCGAAAAGATCGAAGCGACGAGCGAGCCCTGGCCGCGTCGCGCGAGTGCAATGGCGTGCGCTTCCGGGAGGGTTCCGCTTGCTGCCGCGGCGACCCGATACGGCGCCACGGTTGCCACCGGTCCAAACACTTCGACGTCATGTAGCAGCGTGGCGCTATCAGGATCGTTGACGACGAACAGATGCGGTCCGACGCAGGCCGACGTCGTGGCATCCGCATCGATAAAGGGTGCCGCCGAGCCGTCGTAGGCGAGCACCGCTTCCTCGCGCAACGCGGCGATGCCGGCCAGCACGTTATCGCGTTGCTCGTGGCTGACGAGTGAACCCATTCGCACGGCCTCGTTGCGCGGATTGCCGACGGTGATTTTCGCGAGCTTTGCCTTGAGTGCTTCGAGCACCGCTTCGAGCGATGCTTCCGGTACGAACGCACGCCGGATCGCCGTGCATTTCTGACCGGACTTCACGGTCATTTCGCGCACCACTTCCTTGATGAACAGTTCGAAGGCGAGAGTATCGGGTGTTGCATCGGCACAGAGGATCGCGCTGTTGAGGCTGTCCGCCTCGACATTCAGCCGTGCGCCGCGTTCGACGAAAGCGGGATGCGCACGCAAGGTTGCAGCGGTTTGCGCGGAGCCGGTGAACGACACCACGTCGAAGGCCTGAACCTGATCGAGCAGACCGGCAGAACTGCCGCAGATGATCGATAGCGCGCCGGGCGGAAGAATGCCTGCGTCGACCACGTCGGCAACCATTCGTTGCGTAAGCCATGCTGTCGCCGTGGCGGGCTTGATGATCACCGGTACGCCGGATAGCAGAGCCGGCGCTGCCTTCTCCCACAAACCCCACGACGGAAAATTGAACGCGTTGATAAAGAGCGCGACGCCGCGCGTCGGCGTGAGCACGTGCTGCACGCTGAACGACTGGTCCTTGCTCAGCGATACGGCGTTGCCGTCGCGCAGCGCATGCACGTCGCCGAGCGAGGCGCCGAGTTTCGCGTAGTACGACAGCGTGAAGATGCCGCCGTCGATGTCGACCGCCGAATCATTGCGCGTGGTGCCTGAGTTCGCGGTTGCGATCGCGTAGTAATCGTCGCGTTTCGTCTGCAGCAGTTTGACGATCTCGGCGAGGCGGGCGGCGCGCTGCGCATAAGTCAGCGCGCGCAAGGCGCCGCCGCCTTCTTCTCGCGCGAAAGCGAGTGCGTGGGTGAGATCGAGGTCCTGGCTCGAGACGCGCACGAGCGCTTCGCCGGTGACCGGGTCGGTCAATGTGACGCCGTCGCCGCTGCCCGCGACCCATTGGCCTGCCACGTAGTTTTTCAATAGTTCAGTCATGGCGAGTCTCAGGCGGAAGGAGGCGGGGCGGTGAATTCGATCGCGCCTTGCGGCAGCAGATACAGCACCAGCGCCTGGCCGTTCGCGACGGTCGGGCGATGCGCGCTGCCGGGGCCGTACACGCACCAGCCGGCCGGATGACCGTCGAAGGTGGCGCCTTCGGTGAGCGGCATGATCAGATCGATTTCGCCGTTCGGGTGTACGTGGTGCGGACCGGCAATATCCTTCATATCGACGACGTCCACTGAAAAACCGTGGGTTTCCGGCAAGGCCTTGAAGATCCGGCCGTAGCGAATTCCGCCGCCTTCGCGGTTGCACAGCCAGCCTTCAGCCACGCCCGTGCGGCAGGCCTCCGTCAGACTGCGGAAGGTCGCGCTATCCGCGGGATACGTGTCGTTGAGCCATGCGGCCAGCGTGCTGTCGAGCGGCCGTCCGGCAAGTTGCTCGGTGACGCCGGCAATCAGGCGTTGGAAGGTGTGTGGGGACATGCAAGCCTCCAGATCGACGCGCGCACGCACGTTAATTCATGCGTGTCGTCGCGCCGTTTCCGTGACGCTGCCGAAAAACGTCGACAGCGTTTGTTATTGGATCAATATTTGGCGAAAATTAACCGTTCACTCTGCGCCTGTCAAGCACTATAGTACATGTAACGTATTCAAGAGGCAGTTAAACATGAACCAAAATTACTCTTCCACATCGCTGGATGATTCTGCTGATGAAGACGCAAGCCGCACGGAACGGGCCGCCGGCGCCACTGAGCGCGCCGGCGAACGCGAGGAGCGCGATCCTTTTCTGACGGCGATGGGCGAGCGTGTGCGCCTGCTGCGCGCGCGCCGTGGCATGACGCGCAAGACGCTGGCGACCGAAACCGGCTTGTCCGAGCGTCATCTGGCGAATCTGGAGTCCGGGGTGGGCAACGCGTCGGTGCTGGTGCTGCGGCAGATCGCGGCGACGCTGAACTGTCCGCTGGCTGAAGTCATCGGCGACGAAACCACCGCATCCGCCGAATGGCTGCTGATCCGCGAATTGCTGCAAGGGCGCGACCAGGCGGCGCTGCAGCGCGCCCGCGTGGCGCTTGCCGAGATGTTCGCGCAGGCACCGCGCGACCCGCATCGCAAGGACCGGATCGCGCTGATCGGTTTGCGTGGGGCCGGCAAGTCGACCCTCGGGCGGATGCTGGCGCAGGAGCGCAAGGTGCCGTTCGTCGAACTCACGCGCGTGATCGAGCAACTGGCCGGCTGCCCACCGTCCGAGATTCATTCCCTCTATGGCGCGAGCGCATACCGGCGCTATGAGCATCGCGCGCTCGAGGCGGTGATTCAGGAACATGAGCGCGCGGTGATTGCGTCGCCGGGCGGGCTGGTATCGGAGTCCGGCACTTTCAACGCATTGCTGTCGCACTGCTTCACCGTATGGCTGCAGGCCACCCCGGAAGAGCATATGCGCCGTGTCGTGGCGCAAGGCGACCTGCGCCCGATGTCCGGCAACAAGGAGGCGATGGACGACCTCAAGCGCATCCTGGCGGGGCGCAGCGAACTGTACGGCCGCGCCGACATGACCTTCGATACCAGCGAAAAAACCTTGGCCGACGCCTACTTGCAACTGCGTGACCGGCTTGCAGCAAGGCTCGCGGCTGAATCGCCGGATGAGGCACGGGTGAGCTGACGTGCAGCAGAGTTCCAGGGTTTACTAGCAAACATGCACTAAAGTGCTTTACACGGGGTTGGCGATGCACTATTGTTCGAGAAACAAGTTTCGCATCGTCCAGTCAGGAGACGCCCCATGTCCACAGCAGAAACCGCAATCGCGCCGGTCGATTACCGCACCGATCCCTCGCAGTACAAGCATTGGAAGCTGAGTTTCAACGGTCCGGTCGCGACCCTCGGCATCGATATCGCCGAGGACGGTGGCATCCGTGACGGTTACAAGCTGAAGCTGAATTCATACGACCTCGGGGTCGATATAGAACTGCACGACGCGATACAGCGGATCCGCTTCGAGCATCCCGAAGTCAGGACGGTCGTGCTGACGAGTCTTAAGGACCGCGTGTTCTGCTCGGGCGCGAACATCTTCATGCTGGGCCTCTCCACGCATGCGTGGAAGGTCAACTTCTGCAAGTTCACCAATGAAACGCGCAACGGTCTCGAAGACTCGTCACGTCATTCAGGTCTGAAGTTTCTCGCTGCCGTGAACGGTGCGTGCGCGGGCGGCGGTTATGAACTCGCGCTCGCTTGCGACGAAATCTATCTGGTGGACGACCGCTCGTCGTCGGTATCGCTGCCGGAAGTGCCGCTGCTGGGCGTGCTGCCGGGCACCGGCGGCCTGACGCGCGTCACCGATAAACGCAAGGTGCGTCACGATCGTGCGGACATCTTCTGTACGGTGGTGGAAGGCATTCGCGGTGAGCGCGCGAAAGCATGGCGTCTCGTGGATGAAGTCGTTAAGCCGAATCAGTTCGACCAGACGATTCAGGCACGCGCGCTCGAACTCGCCGAACAAAGCGATCGCCCGTCGGATGCGCGAGGCGTGATGCTCACGCGTATCGAACGCACCGATCGCGAAGACGGCCTGACTTATAAAACGCTCGACGTGACGATCGATCGGGCGAAACGCATCGCCACTTTTACGGCCAAAGCGCCGCAAGCGGGACAACCCACCGGAATCGACGCGATCGTCGCCGCCGGCACGAATTGGTGGCCGCTGCAGTTCGCCCGCGAACTCGACGACGCGATCCTGTCGATGCGCACCAACGAGCTCGACGTCGGTACCTGGGTCTTCAAGACCGAAGGCGATGCACGCAATCTGCTTGCCGCCGACGCCACGCTGATGCAGCACAAGGACCACTGGTTCGTGCGCGAGACCATCGGTCTCCTGCGCCGCACGCTGGCGCGTATCGACGTGTCGTCGCGTTCACTGTTCGCGCTGATCGAACCGGGCTCGTGCTTTGCGGGCACCTTCGCGGAACTCGCGTTTGCCTGCGACCGCAGCTATATGGCGGCACTGCCGAGCAACGAAGACGAAGAGCCGGCCATCACGCTGTCGGAAGTCAACTTCGGTCTCTATCCGATGGTCACGCATCAATCGCGCCTTGCGCGGCGCTTCTATGAAGAAGTCGAGCCGCTCGACGCGGTGCGCTCGAAGATCGGTCAGGCGATCAAACCGGTTGAAGCCGAGCGTCTGGGCCTCGTGACCGCTTCGCCCGACGATATCGATTGGGCCGATGAAATCCGCATCGCGCTCGAAGAACGTGCGGCCATGTCGCCGGATGCCTTGACCGGCCTCGAAGCGAATCTGCGCTTCAACGGCCCGGAAACCATGGAGACGCGTATTTTCGGGCGTCTCACTGCATGGCAGAACTGGATCTTCAACCGGCCGAACGCAGTGGGCGAGAAGGGCGCGCTCAAGGTGTACGGCAAAGGCAGCAAGGCGCAATTCGACGTCTCGCGTGTTTGAGTTTCTTGACACGACACCACACGACACGACGTAACGTTTAGCGACGCCACCTTCCCGGCGCGCGCCTCTCATCCGCAAGCTCTGTATTCCGACCAGGGAACCGACCATGTCTACGATCAATTACAGCGAAAAGATTCCGAACAACGTCAATCTCGCCGACGACCGCGCACTGCAGCGCGCGCTCGAACAATGGCAGCCGAATTTTCTGTCGTGGTGGGGCGATATGGGCCCGGAAGGCTCGCATGGCTACGACGTGTATCTGCGCACGGCGGTGAGCGTCGACGCGGGCGGTTGGGCGCATTTCGATCACGTGAAGATGCCGGACTATCGCTGGGGCATTTTCCTAACACCCGGCGAGCAGGACCGCAAGATTCATTTTGGCGAGCATAAGGGTGAGGCGGCGTGGCAGGACGTGCCCGGCGAGCATCGCGCGAATCTGCGCCGCATTATCGTGACGCAAGGCGATACTGAACCGGCTTCGGTGGAACAGCAGCGGCATCTGGGTCTGACCGCGCCGTCCATGTACGACCTGCGCAACCTGTTCCAGGTGAACGTTGAAGAAGGCCGCCACCTGTGGGCGATGGTCTACCTGCTGCACCGTTACTTCGGCCGCGACGGTCGTGAGGAAGCCGAAGCACTGCTCGGCCGCCGTTCGGGTGACGATGACAACCCACGCATTCTCGGCGCGTTCAACGAGAAAACGCCGGACTGGCTGGCGTTCTATATGTTCACGTACTTCACCGACCGTGACGGCAAGTTCCAGTTGTCGGCACTCGCCGAGTCGGGTTTCGATCCGCTCGCACGCACCACGAAGTTCATGCTGACCGAAGAAGCGCATCACATGTTTGTCGGCGAATCGGGTGTGTCGCGCGTGATCCAGCGCACCGCGCAGGTGATGAACGAACTGGGCACGGACGACGTCGCGAAGATTCGCGCGGCCGGCGTGATCGATCTGCCGACTATCCAGCGTTATCTGAACTTCCATTATTCCGTGACGATCGACCTGTTCGGCGCCGACCATTCGTCGAATGCGGCGACGTTCTATAGTTCGGGCCTGAAGGGCCGCTATGAAGAGAACAAGCGCGACGACGATCATCAACTGAACGGTCAAAGCTACAAGCTGCTCGACGTGCAGGACGGCAAACTGGTGGAGCGTGAAGTACCGATGCTCAACGCGATGAACGAAGTGCTGCGCGACGACTACATTAAAGATTCGGTGGCGGGCGTCGGCCGCTGGAACAAGGTGCTCGAGAAGGCCGGCATCGATTTCCGCATGACGGTGCCGCATAAAGCGTTCAACCGCCAGATCGGCACCTTTGCGGGTACTCGTGTGTCGCCCGATGGCCGGGTGGTCAGCGAAACCGAGTGGGCTGCCAACGAAGCGAAGTGGCTCGCAACGCCGGAAGACCGCGCGTATGTCGCCTCGTTGATGGGCCGGGTGGTCGAGCCCGGCAAGTTCGCGAACTGGATTGCGCCGCCGGCCATGGGTGTGAACCGTCAGCCGGTCGATTTCGAGTACGTGCGCTTTAACTAAGTGCGGTGATTGGAAAAGCGCGGTGTCGTATTCGCGCGAATATAGGGTGGAGGAAGTCATGAACGGCCCAGTATCGATCGAAGTTCTCAGGCAGCATCTGATCGATCCGGAAATCTGCATTCGCTGCAATACCTGCGAAGAGACTTGCCCGGTCGATGCGATCACGCACGACGAGAACAACTATGTCGTCAAGGCGGATGTTTGCAACGGCTGCATGGCATGCGTGCCACCGTGTCCCACCGGCGCGATCGATAACTGGCGCACCGTGCTGAAGGCCGATGCATATCCCATTGACGAGCAACTCAAATGGGACGTGCTGCCGGAGCAAAACACGATGGCCGTGCCGGCGCCGGAAGAGGGCGACACCGGCGCACCAGGCGATGCGGCGGCAGACGCGAGCGGTATCGAAGTCGATACCGTGCGTGGCTCGGTCGTGCCGCCGTGGTCTGCCGCGAAGCCCTATGTGAATCTTTATACCCACAAGGCGCCGACCACCGCGACGGTGGTCGGCAACTACCGGCTCACCGACGCGTCGACCGACAGCGATATCCATCACATCGTGCTCGATTTCGGTTCGATGCCGTTCCCGGTTCTGGAAGGCCAGTCGATCGGCATCCTGCCGCCTGGAGCCGCCGCCGATGGCCGCACGCATCACGCGCGGCAATATTCGATTGCGAGCCCACGCGACGGCGAACGCCCAGGCTATAACAACGTTTCGCTTACCGTGAAGCGGGTTTCCCGACAGCACGGCGACGCGCTCGACGGAGTCTGCTCAAACTATTTGTGCGATCTGAAGAAGGGCGACGTGGTGAGCGTGATCGGCCCATTCGGCGGCACGTTCCTGATGCCGAATCATCCGAACTCGCATCTGCTGATGATTTGCACGGGTACCGGATCGGCGCCGATGCGCGCGATGACCGAGTACCGCAGGCGGCGTCGCCTGAAAGGCGCGACCGGCAAGCTGATGTTGTTCTTCGGCGCGCGCACCAAAGAAGAGTTGCCGTACTTCGGACCGTTGACGAATCTGCCGAAGGATTTCATCGATACGAATCTGGCGTTCTCGCGTACGCCGGGTCAGCCCAAGCGCTATGTGCAGGACGCGATGCGTGAGCGTGGGGTGGACGTCGCGCATATGCTCAAGGACGACAACACGCATATCTACGTGTGCGGATTGAAGGGTATGGAAGACGGCGTGCTGCAGGCGCTCAAGGAAATCGGCGAGCAGCATCAGCTCGACTGGGAAGCGCTATGGCTGAAGCTGAAGCGGGAAGGGCGGTTGCATCTGGAGACGTATTGAACGGGTAAGCGAGCGACTAAACCGCGAAAGCGATCTCACGCACTAAGTATGAAAACCGGCTGACCGTGAAAAACGCAGCCGGTTTTTTTGCTTTCTATCTGGACGGGTCCGCGCCGTCCTCGTGCTGCGCCGGCGACACCGCGCCACACGCGCGGATCACCAACTGCACGACTTCCTCCGTGGTTGCTTCGAATGCCTTCTGCGTCAGCGCGCGCTTGCCTTTGAGCGCGCGAATCTGCGCGTCGAAGTCGGCGTAATGCTGGGTGGTCGCCCAGATCATGTACATCAACGTTTGCGCATTCACCGGCGCCAGCAGTCCGCGTGCGATCCAGTTGTCGATCACCTTCACCCTGCTGTCCAGCCAGGGCTTCACGCGTCCCGTGAGAATGTCCTCCATGTGTTCCGCGCCGTGAATGATCTCGCTCGCCCATACCTTCGAGCCTAAAGGCCGGCGGCGCGACAACTCCATTTTCGCGCGTACGTATCCGCCGATCGCTTCGACCGGATCGTCGCTGCATTCGAACGTATCGGCCGCGCGGTGCCAGTCCTCGAACAGGTCTTCCAGCACACGGCGGTACAACGCGAGCTTCGTTGGGAAGTAGTAGTGCACATTGGCTTTCGGTAAGCCTGCGCGTTCCGCGATCATCGCGGTGCTGGTGCCGTCGAGTCCTCGTTCCGCGAAAACGGCTTCGGCGCACGCCAACAAATGCATTTCATTCGACTCGCGAATGCGCGCCTTGCGCCGCCGCAAAGGTGCGGGCGTTTCGTCCTGTGTCTCGTTGCTTTCCGTGATGTCGGCAGCCACGTTGTCGTCTCTCATGTTGGCCTTCATCGGCATGTGTGCCGCGTCGGGCTTCATTCTAGTCGTTTGAGCGCGGATGGGCGCACGCATTCGATGCCGCCGATAAACGCGTGCTGCACTGCAATGGCACGCTTCTCGCTATGTTTTCCGCCGTACGAAAGGTATTGATTTGGCGGGCTTAATCGTCTACAACCTGTCCAACTGGACAGGATTGAGAGAGCGGGCGATGCCCCAGGGTTTGCCCTCTGAACAGGGGGCGATCGAAGGCATCAAACGTGCACCGCCGCCGTGCGGCCATGCCCCAAAACCCGCCGCCCCTGCACCAGTTTCATGTCGGTTCACCGAAAGGAGCGAGACGAATGAACGCGGTATCCGAAGCGCTGAAGAGCGCAGAACCCACTACGTCGATCAAGGTCGACGGCAAGCGGTTGTGGGACAGCCTGATGACGATGGCGAAGATCGGCGCGACGCCCAAAGGCGGCGTCTGCCGGCTGGCGCTGACCGACCTCGACAAACAGGGACGTGATCTGATCGTGAGCTGGGCGAAGGAAGCTGGCTGCACGGTCAGTGTCGATCAGATGGGCAATGTGTTCATGCGCCGCGCCGGGCGCAATCCCGCCGCGTTGCCGGTCATGACGGGCTCGCACGCGGACTCGCAGCCGACTGGCGGCCGCTTCGACGGCATCTATGGCGTGCTCGGCGGACTCGAAGTGATTCGCAGTCTGAACGATCATGGCATCGAGACGGAACATCCCATTGAAGTGGTGATCTGGACTAACGAAGAGGGCTCGCGTTTCGCGCCTGCTATGGTGGCCTCCGGTGTATTCGCCGGCGTCTTCACGCTGGAGTACGGTCTCTCGCGCAAGGACGTGGACGGCAAGACCATCGGCGAGGAACTCAAGCGGATCGGCTATGCCGGCGATCTTCCGTGTGGCGGCCGCCCCTTGCACGCGGCGTTCGAATTGCACATCGAGCAAGGGCCGATTCTCGAAGCCGAGCAAAAAACCATTGGCGTGGTGACCGACGCGCAAGGTCAGCGCTGGTACGAAATCACGCTGACGGGGCAAGAGGCCCACGCAGGTCCCACGCCTATGCCGCGCCGTCGCGATGCTTTGCTTGGCGCCGCGCGCGTGGTCGATCTGGTCAATCGCATCGGGCTGGATAACGCGCCGTTCGGTTGCGCGACGGTCGGCATGATGCAGGTCTATCCGAACTCGCGCAATGTGATTCCCGGTCGTGTGTTCTTCACGGTCGATTTTCGTCATCCGGACGATGCCGTGCTCGCGAAGATGGATGCCGCGTTGCGTCAAGGCGTGGCGGATATCGCTGGCGCGATCGGTCTGCAAACCGAACTCGAACAGATCTTTTACTACGCGCCAGTGGCTTTCGATGAAGCCTGCGTGAAGTCCGTGCGTGCCGCGGCCGAACGCTTCGGCTACCCGCATCGCAACATGGTGTCCGGGGCGGGACACGACGCCTGCTATCTGTCCCAGGTTGCGCCGACCTCGATGGTGTTCGTGCCCTGCGTCGACGGGATCAGTCACAACGAGATCGAAGACGCCACCTTCGAATGGATCGAGGCGGGCGCCAACGTGTTGCTGCACGCGATGCTGGAGCGAGCGTGCGAGCCGGTTTCATAACGCTTTAGCGGTAGCCTCACCGTAGTGCCCATAAAACAAGCCGTCCCGGCTCCGCTTCAGCGCAGCCGGCAGGACCGGCTACGTCCTCACATCGAAGAAGGAACGTGTATGGCCATCAAGCAAACCGGCGATATTGCGGCTCACCGTCTATCGGCCGATCAACTCTCGTGCGAGTTCTCGGACATCGCGCCGCTGCTCGACGCAAGTGCCGCGGCTGCGGCGGCGAGCCGCTGCCATTATTGCTACGACGCGCCCTGTGTGAACGCGTGTCCGACTCAAATCGATATTCCCAGTTTCATTCGCAAGATCGGCAACGGCAATCTGAAGGGCGCAGCCGTCGACATTCTGTCGGCCAATCCGTTAGGCGGCATGTGCGCGCGCGTTTGCCCGACCGAGATCCTGTGCGAGGGCGCTTGCGTGCGCAACCATCAGGATGCGAAGCCGGTGGCGATCGGCGCGCTGCAACGGCATGCGACCGATTGGGCGATGGCGCGCGGTGAAGTGCTGTTCAAGCGTGCTGCCGAAACAGGGCGGCATGTCGCGGTGGTCGGTGCGGGACCCGCTGGCCTCGCGTGTGCGCATCGGCTCGCGTTGGCCGGCCATAACGTGACCATCTATGACGCGCACGAGAAAGCGGGCGGCCTGAACGAATACGGCATCGCCGCTTATAAAACCGTCGACGATTTTGCCCAGCGCGAAGTGGCGTGGCTGTGCTCGATCGGCGGCATCGAAATCAGGCATGGCGTAACGCTTGGACGCGACGTGGATCTCGACACGCTGCGCAAGCAGCATGACGCGGTCTTCCTCGCGATCGGTCTGACGGGTGTGCGCGCGTTGGCAATGGAAGGCGAAGACCTGAGCGGCGTGATGAACGCGGTGGATTTCATCGAGCAGGTACGCACCGCGAACGACCTCGGCACGGTGCCGGTGGGCCGCCGGGTTGTTGTGATCGGCGGCGGCAATACGGCCGTGGATGCCGCCGTGCAAAGCCGCAAGCTCGGCGCGAGTTCGGTGACGATGGTGTATCGGCGCGGCGTCGAGTCGATGAGCGCGACGTGGGCGGAACGCGACTTCGCGCAGACCAGCGGCGTCACGCTGGTCACGCACGCGACGCCCGTGCGTTTGATCGGAGACGGCGGTGTAGTTACCGGCGTCGAATTTGAACGTACGTCAGGCGATGGCGATCATGAACGCTTCGTAGTCGAAGCCGATATGGTGCTCAAGGCAATTGGGCAGACCCTCGTGCCCGTCGGTATCGCGCGCGAGCTGCTGACGCTCGACGGCAGCCGCATTGCCGTCGACGCAAACGGACAAACCTCGTTGCGTGGCGTGTGGGCGGGCGGCGATTGCGCGGCAACGGGTGGGATCGATCTGACGGTGCAAGCGGTGCAGGACGGCAAAACCGCAGCGGCCGCGATTGACGCCGAGTTCGCCCGCACGGCCGTCAAAGCCGCGTAAGGCGGCATAAACCTGCCTTAGCCACGCATCACACAAGATAAAACAGCAGTTCCCCAAGGAGCCGAACATGGCCGATCTGCGCTGTACGATTGCCGGCATTACGTCGCCGAATCCTTTCTGGCTCGCCTCCGCGCCGCCGACCGACAAAGCCTATAACGCGAACCGCGCGTTCGAAGCGGGCTGGGGCGGGGTGGTATGGAAAACGTTGGGCCTCGACCCGCATGTGGTGAACGTCAGCTCGCGTTACGGCGCCGTGCAATGGAACGGCCAGCGCATCGCGGGCTTGAACAATATCGAACTGATTACCGATCGTCCGCTCGACGTCAACCTGAAGGAAATCGCGCAGGTCAAACGCGACTGGCCCGAGCGAGCGATGATCGTTTCACTGATGGTGCCGTGCAACGAACGCGACTGGAAGTGGATCTTGCCGCTCGTCGAAGATACCGGCGCCGATGCGGTGGAATTGAACTTCGGCTGCCCGCACGGCATGAGCGAGCGGGGTATGGGGGCGGCGGTGGGCCAGGTGCCCGAGTACATCGAAATGGTTACGCGCTGGGTGAAAGAAGGCTCGAAGCTGCCGTGCCTCGTCAAACTCACGCCGAATATCAGCGACATCCGCCTCGGTTCGCGGGCGGCCTATAAAGGCGGCGCGGACGGCGTGTCCCTGATCAACACGATCAACTCGATTGTCGCGGTGGATCTCGATGCTATGTCGCCGTTGCCGATGGTCGACGGCAAAGGCACGCACGGCGGCTACTGCGGACCGGCGGTCAAACCGATCGCGCTGAATATGGTGGCAGAAATCGCACGCGACGTGGAAACGCCGAATCTGCCGATCTCCGGCATCGGCGGTATTTCGACGTGGCGCGATGCGGCCGAATTCATGGTGCTCGGCGCGGGCAGCGTGCAAGTTTGCACCGCGGCGATGCATTACGGATTTCGCATCGTCTCCGATCTCGCGGATGGCCTCTCGAACTGGATGGACGAGAAAGGTTATGCGACGCTCGACGACATTCGCGGCCGTGCGGTGCCGAACGTCACCGACTGGCAATACCTGAACCTCAAATACGACATCAAGGCGCGCATCGATCAGGACAAGTGCATCCAGTGCGGCCTCTGTCATATCGCCTGCGAAGACACGGCTCACCAGGCGATCATGAAAGAAAAAGATGGCGTTCGGCATTTTGAAGTGATGGACTCCGAATGTGTCGGCTGCAATCTGTGCATGCATGTGTGCCCGGTCGAGCAGTGCATCACGATGGAGCGGGTGGACAGCGGCGAGTACGCGAACTGGACCACGCATCCGAACAACCCGGCGCGGGTCAATGCTGGAGCAGGCGGCACGTCGGATGCGGCTGAAGCGGTCGAGCACGCTCATGCCGCAAAGGCAGCCTGAAAACATGGGCTATCTGTGAGAAAGGAAACGCAGCGCTTGTACTGAACCTGGTGTTTTCCCAAGGCCCGACGCGCCATCAGAAGCCGCGCGGGCCTCAACGATCAGTGGAGATCTTTCGATGAAGCAGACAGCGCAACCCGTCGATCCGCAGTTTGCGGCCGGCGCGCAGGGCAGCAGTCTTTATAACGACGACCTTGCGCCCACCGGCATCGCGCAGCGTACGTGGCGTTGGTATCACTTTGCCGCGCTCTGGGTCGGCA
Organism: Paraburkholderia sp. BGA-UO-ETr-F12; assembly: GCF_059567945.1. Lineage (NCBI taxonomy): Bacteria > Pseudomonadati > Pseudomonadota > Betaproteobacteria > Burkholderiales > Burkholderiaceae > Paraburkholderia > Paraburkholderia sp. BGA-UO-ETr-F12. The sequence continues at coordinate 135,672 of NZ_JCAQOZ010000058.1, forward strand.
TGGTGATGAACATCGCGTCATACATGCTTGCAGCCGGTTTGACGGAGGAAGGCATGTCACCGTGGCAGGCGGTGGCGACCGTGCTGCTCGGCAATCTGATCGTACTGGTGCCGATGTTGCTGATCGGGCATGCAGGCGCGAAGCACGGCATTCCCTACGCGGTGCTGGTGCGCTCCTCGTTCGGCACGCAAGGCGCGAAATTGCCGGCGATGCTGCGGGCGATCGTCGCGTGCGGCTGGTACGGTATTCAGACATGGCTTGGCGGCAGCGCGATCTACACGCTGTTGAACATTCTGACCGGCAATGCGCTGCACGGTGCGGCCTTGCCGTTTCTCGACATCTCGCTCGCGCAACTCGCGTGTTTCCTGGTGTTCTGGGCACTGCAGATCTACTTCATCATTCACGGCACCGATTCGATCCGCTGGCTCGAAAGCTGGTCCGCGCCGATCAAGATCGTGATGTGTATCGCGCTGGTGTGGTGGGCGACCTCGAAGGCAGGCGGACTCGGCTCGATGCTGTCGGCGCCGTCGCAGTTCGTGCCGGGCGGCAAGAAGGAGGGCATGTTCTGGGTGACTTTCTGGCCTGGTCTCACTGCCATGGTCGGTTTCTGGGCCACGCTGGCGCTGAACATTCCCGACTTCACCCGCTTTGCCAGGACGCAGCGCGATCAGGTGATTGGCCAGTCAATCGGCTTGCCGATTCCGATGGCGCTGCTCTCGGTGATCTCCGTGGTGGTGACCTCGGCGACGGTGGTGATCTACGGCAAGGCGATCTGGGACCCGATCGACCTGACGAGCCGGATGACCGGCATCGGCGTCGGCCTTGCACTGATTATTCTGACGCTCGATACGATGTGCTGCAATCTGGCGGCGAATCTCGTCGGCCCGGCTTATGACTTTTCGAGCCTGTGGCCCAAGGGTATTTCATACCGCGTCGGCGGCATGATTACCGCGACCATCGCCATCGTGATGATGCCGTGGAAGATTCTCGCCACCACGCAGGGCTATATCTTCACCTGGCTGGTCGGCTACTCGGCGTTGCTCGGTCCGGTGGCGGGCATTCTGATGGTTGACTATTTCCTGATTCGCGGCACGCGCCTGAACGCGCGTGAACTGTTCGACGAGCACGGGGAGTACAGCTACACCGGCGGCTGGAATATCGGTGCGGTGGTGGCGCTTGTGATCGGCGTGCTGCCCAATCTGCCCGGCTTTTTGCATACCGCGTTTCCGGCATCGTTCCCGAACGTTCCGGCCGTTTTCAATACGCTCTATACCTATGCCTGGTTTGTCGGGCTCGCGTTGGCGTCGATCGTATACAGCGCATGGATGAAGCTGAGCAAGGGGCCGAGCGCGCGCGTGGCGAGTGCGTGAGTGGACGAATGCTTGAATGCATGCGCATGAACCAGGCGCACAGCAGACGAAATAGGTAATACGTAGCACCGAAACCAGCAGTTCATAAGGAGGCGGCAACATGACGACCCTGATTCGCGGCGGCACGATTATCGACGCGGACGACACGTATCGTGCGGACGTGTTGTGTGCGGACCCGCAGGACGGCGGCACGATCCTGCAGATCGGAGCGGACCTGGCAGCGCCGGCCGGCGCCACGATCGTCGATGCGGGTGGGCAGTATGTGATGCCCGGCGGCATCGATCCGCATACGCACATGGAATTGCCGTTCATGGGCACCACGGCCAGCGACGATTTCTATACCGGTACGGCCGCGGGTTTATCGGGCGGCACGACCAGCATCATCGACTTCGTGATCCCGAGTCCGAAGCAGCCTTTGATGGAGGCGTTCAAGGAATGGCGCGGCTGGGCGGAAAAGGCTTCGGCGGATTACGGTTTTCACGTCGCGGTGACATGGTGGGACGATTCGGTCTATCGCGACATGGGTACCCTGGTGCACGAACACGGCGTGTCGAGTTTCAAGCACTTCATGGCCTACAAGAACGCGATCATGGCCGACGACGAAGTGCTGGTGAACAGCTTTTCACGTTCGCTCGAACTCGGCGCGCTGCCTACCGTGCATGCGGAAAACGGCGAACTGGTGTTTCAGTTGCAGCGTCAGTTGCTGGCGAAAGGCTTTACGGGCCCGGAGGCGCATCCGCTGTCACGGCCGCCGGAAGTTGAGGGCGAGGCTGCCAACCGCGCGATACGCATCGCCCAGGTGCTGGGCGTACCGGTCTACATCGTCCATGTCTCCTCGAAAGATGCGGTCGACGCGATTGCGCGCGCCCGCAGCGAAGGCCTTCGCGTGTTCGGCGAAGTGCTGCCGGGCCATCTGGTGATCGACGAAGCCGTGTATCGCGATCCCGACTGGACCCGAGCCGCAGCGCATGTCATGAGCCCGCCGTTCCGTTCCGCGGAGCATCGCGAATCGCTGTGGCGGGGGCTGCAGGCAGGGCAGTTGCACACCACCGCGACCGATCACTGCGTGTTCTGTGCGTCGCAGAAGGCGATGGGGCGCGATGACTTCACAAAGATCCCGAACGGCTGCGGCGGCGTTGAAGATCGCATGGCCGTGCTGTGGCATCACGGGGTGAATTCGGGGCGTCTCACGCCGAATGAGTTCGTGCGCATCACGTCGACCAATGCCGCGCAGATCTTCAACCTGTATCCGCGCAAGGGTGCGGTGCAGGTGGGCGCGGATGCCGACCTGGTCGTGTGGGACCCGGCGGCCAGCAAAACGATCTCGGTGAAGACGCATCATCAGAAGGTCGACTTCAACGTGTTCGAAGGAATGACGGTGCAGGGCGTGGCGATGCACACGCTCACGCGTGGCGCGCTGGCATGGACCGATGGCGAGTTGCGGGCCGTGCGTGGCGCCGGGCGTTATCTGAAGCGCCCGCCGAATCCGGCTTATTTCGACGCGATCCGGGTGGCCAACAAGCGCAAGGAGCCGCATCCGGTGGAACGGTAAGCCGTTTGCAATCTCACGGGCGGCCTTCTGGTGCCGCCCGGACTGACCCTTTTCGACGCCGCGCGTTCGCCGCGACGACACCCCTCCCGCGTTTTCCCCGATGGCGTGCGGCACGTGTTCCGTGGTGCGATGCATGCCGCGTCTTCAATATCTGCTGTAAAGCCGAATTCGACGTTGCATGAGATGTTCTGGCTGTTCGCTTAGCACGCACGCGCATATTGATCGGAAACCTGATCCTTTGTAAAAACGCGGACCGTTTGCTACAGTCCGCCCACTCTGTCCGGCCTGGGCGCCGGCGGAATGCCGCACACCAAACCATGCAAACGACGTAGCACACTTTACGGAGCCACCTGATGAAGTCGATTCGTTCCATTCTGCTGATCGCACTGCTGCAAGCGGTAGCCCTGAGCCCGGCATTCGCTGCTGACGAGCTCGCGCAGATCAAGTCCGCGGGCGTGTTCAAGATCGGCACCGAAGGCACTTACGCGCCGTTCACGTACCACGATGAATCCGGCAAGCTCACGGGTTTCGACGTCGAGATCGGCACGGCCATCGCACAACGCCTGGGCGTCAAGCCGCAATTCGTCGAAGGCAAGTGGGACGGCCTGATCGCCGGCCTCGACGTGAACCGCTACGATGCGGTGATCAACGAGGTTGCGATCACCGACGCGCGCAAAGCCAAATACGATTTCTCGGACCCGTACATCACTTCGCACGCGGCGCTGATCGTGCGTTCGGACAACACCACGATCAAGACGTTTGACGACCTGAAGGGCAAGAAGTCGGCGAATACGTTGACCAGCAACTTCGGCAAGATCGCGGCCGCGCACGGCGCGGATGTGATTCCCGTGCAGGGCTTCAACGAATCGATCGACCTGTTGACGTCGGGCCGCGTCGACGCGACTGTCAACGATTCGCTGTCGTTCCTCGACTTCAAGAAGCACAAGCCGGACGCGAAGGTGAAGATCGCCGCGCTCGATACGTCGGCGGACAGCAGCGACAAGTCCGCGGTGCTGATCCGCAAGGGCAGTCCTGATTTGCAGGCGGCGATCAATAAGGCGCTTGCCGATATGAGGAAAGACGGCACGTACCTGAAGATCTCGGAGAAGTACTTCGGTAAAGACGTTTCCCAATAAGCGCTACCAGCGAGTCTGAATCATGCCGGCATGGTTGCATCTGATGGCGCAGTCGCTGTGGCCCCTGCTGTATGCGGGGCTGGTCTTTACCGTGCCGCTCACGCTGGCATCGTTTGCGATTGGAATCGTCCTCGCGTTCATCGTCGCGTTAGTCAGGTTATTTGGACCGCGCTGGGCGATAGCGTGCGTGCGCTTTTACGTGTGGCTGTTCCGAGGCTCGCCGTTACTGGTGCAACTGTTCGTGATTTTCTACGGACTGCCGAACGTGGGCATTGTGCTTGACCCATTGACGGCGGCGATCATCGGTTTCTCGCTGAATGTCGGCGCGTATAACTCGGAGGTCATTCGCGGCGTGATCGAGTCGATTCCGAAGGGGCAGTGGGAAGCGGCATATTCGATGGGGATGACGCGGGAGCAGGCGCTGCGCCGCGCGATTCTGCCGCAGGCGGCGCGCGTTGCGTTGCCGCCGTTGTCGAACTCGTTCATTGCGTTGGTGAAGGACACTTCGCTTGCCGCGGTGCTGACTGTGCCCGAGGTGTTTCAGGCGGCGCAGCGGATTGCCTCGGTAACGTATGAGCCGTTGATTCTGTACACCGAAGCGGCACTGGTTTATCTCGTGTTCAGTTCGGTGTTGTCGTCGGCGCAGGTGCGGCTCGAGCGCAAGTTCGGCCGTCACGCACTTTTTCAGGCGAGCAACTGATGATTCGACTGGAGAACATCGACAAGTACTTCGGCGAGAACCGCGTACTGAGTTCAGTGAACCTGCAACTTGAGCCGGGCAATGTGACTGCGCTAATCGGGCCGTCCGGCAGCGGCAAGAGTACGTTGTTGCGCTGCGTGAATCTACTGGAGATTCCGGAGTCCGGATCACTTGAGCTGGGCGACCAGCGCCTTGAATTCAGCCGGGACCACAAGCCATCGCGGGAGACGGTGCTAACGATTCGCCGCCGCACTGGCATGGTGTTCCAGAATTTCCAATTGTTTCCGCATCTGACGGTCCGGCAGAACGTGATGGAGGGTTTGCTGACCGTACTGAAGTGGGACGAGCAGAGGGCGCGCTTACGGGCGGACGAATTGCTCGAGAAAGTTGGCATTGCGCAAAAGGCGGACGCATGGCCTTCGACGCTGTCCGGTGGGCAGCAACAGCGGGTCGCCATTGCACGCGCACTGGCACCCTCACCGGAGGTATTGTTATGCGACGAGCCGACATCGGCGCTCGACCCTGGCCTCGCAGCGGAGGTGGTGGATGTTCTGAAGCAACTGGCCACAGAAGGCATGACGATGTTGATGGCGACGCATGACCTGCGGCTTGCCGCGACGATTGCGCGAGACGTGGTGTTTCTGAGCAATGGTGTGGTGGTAGAAGCGGGTCCGTCGAGGGACATATTCATGCGGCCGCGCGAACGGGAGACGGAGCGTTTTGTGTCGACGCTGACAGGGGTGTCAGAATTTCCGTGTTTAAGGCGTTTGGAGAATTACACGGGTGATCTGATGAAGCGATCCTGATAGAGGATAGCGAATTGGTTCATGGCCGTCTTCCAGTCGTGAGCTGCATGTC
>NZ_JCAQOZ010000059.1:0-34350 GCF_059567945.1 Paraburkholderia sp. BGA-UO-ETr-F12
GCAGTTCCCGCTGTTCGTCGGGGGTGCGCCGGACGAATTGCTGATGCGGCGCAATGGTGATGATCCGGCAACCGACCGCTACGTGCTGCGCGACGCGAACAACAACGTGATCGCGCTGACCGATGCGGGGCAGAACATCGTCACGCAGTACCGCTATGAGCCTTACGGACAGACGACGCTGAGTGGCGCAGCGGATGCGAACCCGCAGCAGTACACCGGGCGGGAGAATGACGGGACGGGGCTGTATTACTATCGGAACCGGTATTACCACCCCGCAACGGGCAGGTTCATCAGTGAGGACCCGATCGGCTACGCGAGTGGGCAGACGAATGCGTATGCTTATGTCAATGGGAACCCGGTTCAGTTTAACGATCCGCGCGGCACGGAACGAGGACGACCATACAATGGACTTCCGGGTACTTGGTATGTAAATCCGATAACGGGGGATAGTAGATTTTATGGCCCAGATGGGAAGCCGGGTCTAGATATCGATGTGAGCCATAGTCATGATGGGATGTGCCCGCATATCCACGTTTGGCGAGACGGAAAGCGAGGTAGTGGTGAGGCGCCGTTTTGACGCAGGATGTCTCATCACCATGCTGACGGCAATGTAAGTTCAATGCGGGCGCGAATTGTTACCGAGGAAGCCATGAATATTTTTTTTGCACGGACCAGGGGCGGAGTGGAGGGATTCCTTGACATCAAATCCAAAATCTTGGACGCAGAGCTATGGGTGAACGGAGGGGTAGATTTGGAGGGTATCAATACACATCAATATGCGATTACGAAATTCAACACCAGTTTCGATATGTCCAAGGATAGTGATCGTGATGCAGCGCTTGGGACGATAGAAGATCATTACACGGACTGCAGAATCTGGATTGAGGGCAACTGATGGGTTGAGTGTCTAACCATCAGTCCGCACGTTGGGACTACAGATGGGCCGCGTTTGCGGCCCTTCTCGTTTTAAAGCGGCGTAGTGACGAGCCGCCGGTACTCGACGGTGATACGCACGCGCTGTCCAGGCTCAAAGCCGGCGGTCTCGATCCATCGTCCGGAGAGCTTAATCTACGGAAAGCTGGCCGGCTCATTGCGCATATGGAAGGGCAGGCGTGCCGGTTTCTGGTAGCGCCAGGATTCCTGGACGGTGATAGACCGTTCGATGACGGGCGGGAATCCGGTTCAGCCCAGAGATCCCTTCGGCCTCGCAAAAGTGACGCCGGGAGGGCTTATCGATGACGGTGCATCTTGCAAGCCGTTGATCTTCCCGCCAAACATTGACGACCACCCCCAAGTAAAAAGCACAACACATCCTTTTCATCGCGGCTTGAAGCTTGCCGACCACCTCATCGCCGGCAATTCAACCAGCCGGTAGAACAGGTAAGCCACCGGCGCGGCGACCAGCATGTATCCAAACGACGGCCAGATCGACATTTGCAGCGACGAGCGGAACAGGATCGACGACAGCAGCACGAAGATCGGCAGATGAATCAGATACAGCGAGAAGCTGAAATCGCCGAAGCGCGACAGGAGACGCATGCCGGCCGAATCGGCGCTGGCGCTCTGTGGGCGTTCCAGCGCCTTATACAGGTAGAACGCGAAACCGAGCGCCCAGAACTGGAACGCGCCGTATTGGCCGAAGTGAAACGCCACACAGCCAAGCGCAATGAACGCAACAGCCAGCACATAAAGCCAGCCGGACGAACGTACATCGGGCGCCGTGCGGGCTTTCGCATCGGCAATCCACGCGCCAAGCATCCAGGAGAACCAGTACGACGTGAAGAACTGGATATCGTGACGCTCGAGCACATAAGCGGACACCCCGTTAATCACCGCGACAATCGCCAGCACCGAGGTCATGCCCAAACGCCGGCGCAGCGCGAATAGCATCGGGTAGATCGCATAGAACTGTACTTCGAGCGACAGTGTCCAGAGCGCGCCGTTCGATCCATAGGTCTTGCCGGCCACGCCTTGCAATGAAAACAGGTTGACCAGAAACGCCTGCAGACCGATCTCGCGAATCTTGTGACTGACCGGCGGCAACTGCAAGCTGACCCAGTCGAGTGCGAGCGTCAGTACCAAGGCAGCAAGCAGCACCGGATAAATCCGCGCGAAACGGCGCACCCAGAAATTGGCCGCGTCGAGCCGGTAGGCGGGATTTTTTGCGAGGCGCAGTGCGCCGCCGCGATGAATGCAGTAACCGCTGATCACGAAGAAAATCGGCACACCGGCCGAGCCCCACGCAATCGGAAACGTCAGATAAGCTGCAATCGTACTCAGATTGAATGAATGGCCGACGCTCTGGTGAAACGCCTGCATACCGACCCATTCGACCTGGCGGCAATGGAAATACGCGACCAGAAGCGCGGCAAAGCCCCGCATTGCGTCGATCGCATGTTCCTTGCCGGCGCTGTCGGCGCGCGCGTCGCTGCGGGCGCGCAGCGTGGCGACCGGCTGTGATGGGGATAGGGGCAGGGATGAGCCGGCGGCATCCAGTGCAGGGTCGCTCATACGCGGTCCTTATTCTGAAGAAGGAAAAAGCTTATTCCCGGACGCACCGTACGCGCCCGCGATGCATCACATGCTAGTGCACCGCGGAGGCAAAAAATCGATAAAAAATTGCGTATCAAATGACATCAGATGGAAATCAAATGGCGATTTTGTGACGAATTGTAATTACCCATAAGCATTTGCTACGGCGAATTATTTGCCGATTTTTTCGTGCTAATTTAAATCACGGATTCTCTGACCTGGGGTGAAGTCATGAACCTGCATTTACTCGCCGGCATTGCCGTGCTGCTGATCCTCGTCGCCGCGTCCGCGTACCGGGAGGCGCTACGCAACGAACCGATTCGCCGTTTTCGCATCAATCCGGGCAAGCTGCCGCAAGTCGACGAGAACGAGTGAGCAGCACCAGAACGGTCACCGCCATTCACCGCGCTCGACGCTGTTCTGGGGCCGGATCGGCCGGCATGCTGGAGCGCGGGTACGTAAGATTTTCGGAATTTTCGAAAATAATTCAATTTGAATATGTAAATATTTCCTGAATCGCCGCGTGATCCGTAATTTCGAAAAAAGTAATCGATTTATTTATTCGAGGCGGAAAAATTAACACATGAAATGGATTGAATTTTTTTGTGAGCCATTTCAGCGACATCGAGTGGCCGCCAGGCCCGCGAGCACACTAATTTCTAACCGATGTGGGAATACCTACCATGCTGAAAGTGACCAAAGCCGTGTTTCCCGTAGCGGGCCTCGGGACACGATTCCTGCCGGCAACCAAAGCAAGTCCGAAGGAAATGCTGCCGATCGTCGACAAGCCGCTGATCCAGTACGCGGTTGAAGAGGCGATTGCCGCCGGCATCACCGAAATGATCTTCGTGACGGGCCGCAGCAAACGCGCCATCGAAGACCACTTCGATAAATCCTACGAGATCGAAGCGGAACTTGAAGCGCGCAACAAACAGAAGCTGCTCGACCTCGTGCGCAGCATCAAGCCGGCTAATGTGGACTGCTTTTATGTGCGTCAAGCCGAGGCGCTCGGTTTGGGGCACGCGGTGCTGTGCGCCGAAAAACTGGTGGGCGAGAGCCCGTTCGCTGTGATTCTGGCGGATGACCTGCTGCACAGCACGAAGCCGGTCATGAGCCAGCTCGTCGACACATTCAATCACTATCACAGCTCGGTGATCGGTGTCGAAACCATCGCGCGCGAAGACAGCCGCTCGTACGGTGTCGTGGATGGCAAGGAATGGGAAGACAACGTGATCAAGCTGTCGGGCATCGTCGAAAAACCGGCGCCGGACAAGGCGCCGTCGAATCTCGGCGTGGTGGGCCGCTACGTGCTGATGCCGACCATCTTCAAGCATATCCGTGCGCTCAAGCCGGGTGCCGGCGGCGAGCTGCAATTGACCGACGCGGTGCAATCGTTGCTGACCGAAGAGCAGGTGCTCGCCTATCGCTACTTCGGCACGCGCTTCGATTGCGGCAGCAAGCTCGGCTATCTGAAGGCGACCGTGGAATTCGCGCTGCGTCATCCGGAAGTGAAGGCGGATTTCGAAGCGTATCTGCAAACTTACATGCAGGCGAATATGCAGACCAGCGTGCCTGCACTGTACACGGCTGAAGCGGCTTAAGATGCAAGAGGCCTAAGGTGCAAGAGGCCTGGCTCAAGCGCCGCAACTGTTTCACGCAGCAGCACCGCGCAGCATGATCGCGCAAATTAAAACGGGCGCCGCATCACGCGGCGCCCGTCTTTCTTTCTGGTTTGTTTCGCGCCCGGGATCCGTCAGGTGCAAAAATCGAACTGCGGATCCCGGCCACGCCCCAAAACGCTTTACTGCGCCTTCTTCACTTCCAGGCGGAACTTGTGCAGCAACGGCTCGGTATAACCACTCGGCTGTTGACGTCCTTCGAACACCAGCGCCTGCGCGGCCTTGAACGCCAGCGTGTCGAAGCCAGGCGCCATCGGTTTGTAGTGAGGATCGCCCGCGTTCTGCTCGTCGACCACCTTCGCCATGCGTCTGAAAGTTTCTTCGACCAGTTCGCGGGTCACCACGCCGTGATACAGCCAGTTTGCGATGTGCTGGCTGGAGATGCGCAGCGTGGCACGATCTTCCATCAAACCGACGTTGTGAATATCCGGCACCTTCGAACAGCCCACGCCCTGGTCGATCCAGCGCACCACGTAGCCGAGAATGCCCTGCACGTTGTTATCGAGTTCGCTGCGGATCTCGTCGGCGTTCCACTTTGCCTCGGCGACGACCGGAATCGTCAGCAGGCCGTCGAGCAGTTCGTCGCGCACGCTCTCGTAGTCCGTGCGTTCGAGTTCCTGCTGAACCGCTTGCACGTCGACTTGATGGTAATGCAGCGCGTGCAGCGTCGCGGCGGTCGGCGAGGGCACCCATGCGGTGTTCGCGCCGGCCTTCGGATGCGCGATCTTCTGTTCGAGCATCGCGTGCATCAGATCGGGCATTGCCCACATGCCCTTGCCGATCTGCGAGCGGCCGCGCAGGCCCGCGCTCAAACCGACCAGCACGTTGCTGCGCTCGTACGCGGCAATCCATGCGCTCGATTTCATGTCGCCCTTGCGCATCATCGGGCCGGCTTCCATCGCCGTGTGCATTTCATCGCCGGTGCGGTCGAGGAAACCCGTATTGATGAACGCGACACGCTCGGACGCTTCGCCGATACAGGCGAGCAGGTTGACGCTGGTGCGGCGCTCCTCGTCCATGATGCCCATCTTGATCGTGTTGCGCGGCAGCTTCAGCAGGTCTTCGACGCGCGCGAACAGTTCGCTCGCGAAGGCGACTTCGGCCGGGCCGTGCATTTTCGGCTTCACGATATAGATCGAGCCGGTGCGCGAATTCAACTGGTGCTTGCGGTCGTGCAACGCGCACAGCGTGGTGATGACGGCGTCGAGAATGCCTTCCGGAATCTCCTGGCCGTCTTTGGTCAGCACGGCCGGATTCGTCATCAAATGACCGACGTTGCGGATAAACAGCAGCGAGCGGCCATGCAGCACGACCGGCGCGGTGCCGTTCGCGGCGGTGTACACGCGATCGGCGTTCAGACGGCGCGTGAAGGTCTTGCCGCCCTTAGTGACTTCTTCGGTGAGATCGCCGGTCATCAGGCCGAGCCAGTTGCGATAGAGCTGGACCTTGTCGTCCGCATCCACGGCTGCAACCGAGTCTTCGCAGTCGATGATGGTGCTCACCGCGGCTTCGAGCAGCACGTCTTTCACGTGCGCCGAATCGGTCTTGCCGATCGAATCGTTCGCGTCGATCTGGATTTCGAAGTGCAGGCCGTTATGCTTCAGCAACACGGCGGACGGCGCGCTTGCATCGCCTTGATAGCCGATGAATTGCGCGGGCGTTTTCAATTCGGTCTTGCCGCTCTTCAGCGTGACGACCAGCTTGCCGTCTTCGACGCTATACGACGTGGCGTCGGCGTGCGAGCCGTTCGCGAGCGGGGCGGCCTGATCGAGAAACTTGCGCGCATAAGCGATCACCGCGGCGCCGCGCACCGGATTGAAAGCCTTCTGCTTTTCCGCGCCATTGCTCTCGGGGATCGCATCGGTGCCGTACAGCGCGTCGTACAGGCTGCCCCAGCGTGCGTTGGCGGCGTTGAGCGCATAGCGCTGGTTCGACAGCGGCACCACGAGTTGCGGGCCGGCCTGTTCGGCGATTTCGGTGTCCACGTGGTCGGTCGTGGCTTTGACGCTCGCCGGCGACGGCACGATGTAGCCAATGCCTTCGAGGAAGGCGCGGTACGCGCGCAGATCGCGTACCGGACCCGGATTGGCACGGTGCCAGGTGTCGAGTTCGGTTTGCAGGCGGTCGCGCTCGGCGAGCAGCGCACGGTTCCTGGGCGCCAGCTCGTGCACGAGGGCGTCGAAACCTGACCAGAATGCGGCGCTGTCGAGTCCGGTGCCGGGCAGGGCTTCGGTTTCGACGAACTGGTCGAGGTTGGCGGCGACTTGCAGTCCACCGCGCGGGTTCATCTGAGTCATCGACTGCTCCATCCTTGAATGGGACCGATGTGGGGGCACCGGTCCGTGTTGTGCTTCCTGCTTTTATTGATGCCGCTTTGAACGAATCCGGACGGATCTCGAACTTAAGCGGCGATCGCTTGAATACCCGCCTTGGCGATTTGCGCGTCCTGATCCGACTTGACGCCCGATACGCCGACCGCGCCGACCACCTGGCCGTCGACGATCACCGGCACGCCGCCTTCCAGCGTACCTTGCAACGGCGCACTCAGGAATGCCGTGCGGCCATTGTTGATCATGTCTTCATACACCTTGGTTTCACGGCGGCCGATCGCCGACGTGCGAGCCTTTTCCGTCGCGATGTACGAGCTGGCCGGCGCGCTGCCGTCCAGACGCAGCATGCCGAGTTGATGGCCGCCATCGTCCACCACCACGATAGCGACGGCCCACTGGTTCTTCTCGGCCTCCGCGCGGGCGGCTTCGAGGATTCGGGTCGTTTCGGCAACAGTCAACACGGGTTTGCTCAGCATAATGAATTTCCTGTTTCGTTTATGGTAGGGATGCTTCTACAAGTTCTATCCAGTGGCGCACCGGAGTGCGCCCGGCGCCGTTCAGATGGGTCTGGCAACCGATGTTGGCCGTGACGATCATCTCCGGTTTGCCGCTTTCCAGTGCATCGAGCTTGTTGTTGCGTAACCGTTCTGCAAGCTCTGGCTGGGTGATGGAATACGTGCCCGCCGATCCGCAGCACAGATGGGCATCGGGCACGGCGGCGAGATCGAAACCGAGCCGTTGCAGGACCGACTCGACCGCGCCGCCCAGCTTTTGTGCATGCTGCAGCGTGCAGGGGCAGTGAAACGCGATTTTTTGCCGCGCCTGATCTGACAACCCGGTTGCCGACCCGGCCGGCAATTGATTCGCCTGTAGCTGATCGAGCGGCTCGTTAGCCAATACCTCCACGAGGTCTCGCGTCAGCTCGCTGACCCGCTGCGCTTTTGACGCATAGCGAGGGTCGTGGCGCAGCAGATGCCCATACTCCTTGACGAACGCGCCGCAGCCGCTCGCGGTTTGCACGATCGCTTCGGCGCCGGCCTCGATAGCGGGCCACCACGCGTCGATATTGTGCCGTGCCCGCGCAAGGCCTGCTTCCTGCGCATTCAGATGATAATCGGTCGCCCCGCAACAGCCGGCCCGGCGGGCATTCACGATACTGATGCCCAGCCGGTCCAGCACGCGCGCGGCGGCCGCGTTGGTGTTCGGTGACAGCGCGGGTTGCACGCAGCCTTCCAGCATCAGCATTTTGCGCGGATGCCGCGACGCCGGCCTCGGTTCCGTCCCAGCATCTGGCCGAGCGCCTCGCTTGGGGATTTTACGTCCAAGCGCGGCCGGAAGAAACGGCCGCATGGCCTGGCCGGTCTTAAGCAGCGCGCCGAACACCGCCGGATGCGGGATTACCCGGCGCAAACCCTCGCGCAGCAGGCGTTCCGAGGCGGGCCGAACAATTCGCCGCTCCAGTTCGGCGCGGCCGATGTCCAGTAGCGCATGGTAGGTCACACCCGATGGGCAAGTGGTTTCGCAGTTGCGGCACGTCAGGCAGCGGTCGAGGTGCAACTGGGTTTTCTGCGTGACCGGCTCGCCTTCCAGCATCTGTTTGATCAGATAGATGCGGCCGCGCGGGCCATCGAGCTCATTGCCGAGCAACTGGTAGGTGGGGCAGGTCGCGTTGCAGAAGCCGCAATGCACGCACGAGCGCAGGATCTGTTCGGCTTCGTCGGCGCGAGACAGGGTTTTGGCGGCTTCGCTGAGATTGGTTTGCATGGTGTCGTTCGCTTTCAGGGCTTCACTGGTCGAGGCTCACGAGCCGAGGCTCATGGGCCGGGCCTCACAGCCCGGCATACAGACGGCCGGGGTTGAAGAGGCCGCGCGGGTCGAGTTGCTGCTTCAACTGCTGATGAAAGCGCAGTAGCGCTTGCGGCAGCGGCGTAAACGGCTCTGCGTCCACGCGCGGCGTGAAGCAGGTCGCGTGACCGCCTGCGGCATGCGCGATCTGGCGGATCGTGACGGCCGGCGCATCGCTTTTGAGCCAGCGTTGCGCGCCGGCCCAGTCGAGCAGCGTGTCGCCGGGCAAGCGGACGAGGGGCGCCGCATTCGGCAGTGAGAGGCGCCACAACGGGCGCGGGTCGTCGAAAAACGCCAGACGATGCTCGCGCAAGTCGTCCCAGAAGCGTGAATCGAGTTCGCTGCCGCCAATGCGGTCCAGCGCCGAGGCCACCGATCCCGTGCCGCCTTCGAGCCGCACATGCAGGCGTCCGTCGACGTGAGCGGCCCCGCTGATCGGCAACGCGGCGCGGCGCCACGCCGACAATTCACGCAACGCTTCGTCTGCGGAGAGATCGAGCGCGAGACTGCCGAGCGCGCGTGGTTTGGGCAGTACCTTGAGCGACACCTCGGTGATCAGACCGAGGCATCCGAAGCTGCCGGCCAGCAGACGTGAAACATCGTAACCAGCGACGTTTTTCATCACCTCGCCGCCGAAACGCAGATGCTTTGCCTCGCCGGTGATGACCCGGCAACCCAGCACGAAGTCGCGCACCGAACCGGACCACGGCCGGCGTGGACCGGCGAGGCCGGCAGCAACCATCCCGCCGACCGTGGCCATGCCGTCGAACGCCGGGGGCTCGCAGGGCAGCATCTGACCGGCCGCGTCGAGCACCGCGTTCAGTTCGGCGACCGGCGTGCCCGCGCGCGCGGTGATGACGAGCTCAGTCGGATCGTAGCTGAGCACGCCGCGATGCGAGCGCGTGTCGATCGGCGTGCCGTGCACCGGGCGGCCGAGAAAGGCCTTGCTGTTGCCGCCGCGAATCTTCAGCGGTGTACCGTCTGCTCGTGCTTGCGAGATTTCGGCGACGAGCCGTTCGCTATCGTCCATCGATACCGGTTCGATCAGCATCAGAAACGCTCCAGTTCAGGAAAGGGCAGTGCGCCGTGGTGGACGTGCATCGAGCCGAACTCGGCGCAGCGATGTAAGGTCGGCACGTTCTTGCCGGGGTTCAGGAGGCCGTCCGGATCGAAAGCGGCTTTCAGCGCATGGAAAAAACTCAGTTCGTCACTATTGAACTGCGCGCACATCTGATTGATCTTTTCGCGGCCCACGCCGTGTTCGCCGGTGATGCTGCCGCCCACCGCCACGCACAGTTCGAGGATCTTCGCGCCGAGGGCTTCGGCGCGTTCGGTCTCGCCGGGCGCGTTCGCGTCGAACAGGATCAGCGGGTGCATGTTGCCGTCGCCGGCATGGAAGACGTTGGCCACACGCAAGCCATATTCGTTCGACAGCTCCTCGATGCTTTTGAGCACGCGCGGCAATTCGCGGCGCGGAATCGTGCCGTCCATGCAGTAGTAGTCCGGCGAGATGCGGCCCACGGCCGGGAACGCATTCTTGCGGCCGGCCCAGAAACGCTGGCGTTCGGCTTCGTCTCCGGCAAGCCGGATATCGGTGGCGCCCGCCGCGCGCAGCAGCGCTTCGACCCGTTCCACGTCTTCCTGCACGTCGCTTTCCACGCCGTCGACTTCGCACAGCAGGATCGCTTCGGCATCGACCGGGTAGCCGGCGTGGATGAAGTCTTCCGCGGCCCGGATCGCGAGGTTGTCCATCATTTCGAGGCCGCCGGGGATCACGCCCGCGCCGATGATCTGTGCGACCGCGGCGCCCGCTTTCTCGACGTCGTCGAAACTGGCGAGCAGCACCTTCGCGCTTTGCGGTTTGGTGAGCAGCTTCACGGTGACTTCGGTGACGATGCCGAGCATGCCCTCCGAACCCGTGAAAAGCGCGAGGAAATCGAAACCGGGTGCGTCCAGCGCCTCCGAGCCGAGTGTGATGCGTTCGCCGTCAATCGTGAGAATCTCGAGCTTCAGGATGTTATTGACGGTCAACCCGTACTTCAGGCAATGCACGCCGCCGGCGTTTTCCGCGACGTTGCCGCCGATCGAGCAGGCGATCTGCGACGACGGGTCCGGTGCGTAATACAGGCCATAGGGCGCGGCCGCTTGGGAGATCGCGAGGTTGCGCACGCCGGGTTGCACACGGGCGATGCCGGCCTCGGGGTCGACTTCGAGAATCCGGTTAAAGCGCGCCATCACCAGCAAAATGCCTTTGTCCAACGGCAACGCGCCGCCCGACAAACCGGTCCCGGCGCCGCGCGCGACCACGGGAATCTTCTGCGCGCTGGCGAATTTCAGCAGCGCCGCGACCTGTTCGACCTTGTCGGGCAGCGCGACCAGCATGGGCGTCGCGCGATAGGCGGCGAGGCCGTCGCATTCGAACGGACGCAAATCTTCCTGCTCGTAGAGAATCTGCAAGTCGGGGATCCGCGCCTGCAACTGCGCGACAACCGCGGATTTGTCGTGCGTCGCGAGCGCGCCGTCGATGCGCTCGTCGTAGTGGTAGCTCATGTGGGGGTCTCCTGGTGCCGCGCCAACCTGGCGGTCATGCCCGTGGACACGGTGCGCGAACATGTTTCAGGCTGAATTGTTGCGGCTGCGGGACCGGCTGTCGACGGTCTGGACAGGTGGTCGTACCAGTTTTTGAATGGATAGTTTCATGGCAGGCGTGGCAAATCCGTTTATGAGTAGCTGACATAGCGAACAAGCAGCATTTCCGCGTGTTAGCATTTCAGGGTGGTCATACCAGTTGGAATTGAAATGCAGACAGCGGATCAGGACAGCTCGCGGCAGGTCGCGGACGTGGTGGCCGAGAGGATCGAACGATTGATCGTCGACGGCGTGCTGAAAACAGGGCAGGCGCTACCCTCCGAGCGGCGTCTGACGGACAAGCTCGGCGTGTCGCGCACCGCGTTGCGCGAAGGGCTGAAGCTTTTGCGGGCACGCGGCATCATCGAAACTTCGCACGGCAAAGGTTCATTCGTCGCCAGCCTCACCGCGCAACCCGCGCTCACGCCGCTGATGCATCTGCTCGGTTCGCAGCCGCGCACCTTGTACGATCTGTTCGAGGTACGTGCGTTGCTCGAGGCGGAATCCGCGCGCCTCGCGGCATTGCGCGGCACGCCCGCGGACTTCGTGCTGATCACGCGCCGCTATGAGGAGATGCTCGCGGCGCATGGCAAGGAGACCAGCGCGTCCACCCACGCGCGGCTCGATCATGCGTTTCACCTCGCGATTTGCGAGGCCTCGCACAACCCGGTGCTGGTGCATACCTTGAGTTCGCTGACCGACCTGTTATTGAGTTCGGTGTTTGCGTCGGTGAACAATCTCTATCACCGCGAGGCGCAAAAGCGCGTGATCGATCGTCAGCATGCGCGGCTCTACAACGCCGTGACCGGCAAGTTGCCCGAACAGGCGCGCAAGGCGGCGGCCGATCATATCGCCAGCGTCTGCGCGAACCTACGGGAAATCGAACAGGAAGAGCAGCGGCTCGTGCGTGCAACATTGCGGCTGGAGGGCTGGGAGTGATCCGCGCTGTGGCGTGTGCCGACGCTTTACAAGCTCTACAATCGCGCATCAACACAAAAAAACGCGTGTCGCCCCACGCCTGAACAGCATGCCTACTATCAGCGAGCTTTTCGTCTACCCAATCAAATCCTGCGCCGGCATTGCGCTCAATGAAGCGCGTCTGCTCGCCACGGGCCTCGAATACGATCGGTACTGGATGGTCACCGACCCTGACGGCACGATGCTCACGCAGCGCGTGTATCCGCGCCTCGCGCTGATCACGGTCGAGATCGGCCAGCACGAACTCCTGATCCGCGCGCCGGGCATGAGCGTGTTGCGCACGCCGCTCGACGCCGCCGCGCTCGGCGCCGCGCCAAAAGTGCAAACCGTGGTCTGGCGCGACGCGGTCTACGGACTCGACACCGGCGAAGCAAGCGCTGCATGGTTTTCAGCGTTCCTCGGCGTGCCGGCGCGGCTTCTGCGCTTCAATCCCGAGCGCGAACGGATTGTCGATCCGGAGTACACGAGCAGCGTTGGCGGCGCCACCACGTATTTTGCCGACGGCTTTCCGCTGCTGGTCATCGGTCAGGCCTCGCTAGACGATCTGAATGTGCGTCTGAACAGCAAGGGCGCTCCGTCGATTCCGATTGAC
This sequence comes from Paraburkholderia sp. BGA-UO-ETr-F12, assembly GCF_059567945.1. Classification (NCBI taxonomy): domain Bacteria; kingdom Pseudomonadati; phylum Pseudomonadota; class Betaproteobacteria; order Burkholderiales; family Burkholderiaceae; genus Paraburkholderia; species Paraburkholderia sp. BGA-UO-ETr-F12. The sequence goes on from NZ_JCAQOZ010000059.1 coordinate 12,585, forward strand.
CGGTTTCGCCCCAACGTCGTCCTGACGGGGCTCGAGGCGTACGAGGAAGACTATATCGAGAGTCTGAATGTCGACGGCACGCAGGGGCAGGACGTGCAGTTGCAACTGGTCAAGCTGTGCTCACGCTGTCCGATGCCGACTGTCGATCAAGCCAAGGGCGCGCCCGACCCCGACTGGCCGAACGAACCCACCGACACGCTGAGCACCTATCGGGCGAATCCGCAGCGAAACGGTGCACTGACGTTCGGCAACAATGCCGTCGTCGCGCGGGGAGCCGGGGCGTGGCTGCGGGTCGGCCAGGAAGTGGAAGCTGAATTGGCCTTTGGCGATTAAACGGAGTCCAACCGGGGCACGCAATTTCTGCGCTTGCCCGCAATTCCCACTCATGCCGCTCAAGCCTCTAATGGCGGGCACGCCCGGTCAGCGCCGCGAGGATTACCGGCATTGGCACCGGCTTGACGAAATGATGGTTGAAGCCGGAACGCAACGACTCGGTCCGGTCCTCGGCGCGCGCGAGCCCCGTTACGGCGACCAGCATGGGCGGCGGCGTGTCGGCCACGCGCCGGATGCGCCGCGCGACCGCACGTCCGTCGAGACGCGGCATTTCGACGTCGAGCAGTGCGGCCCCGGGGTGCCACTCACAATAGTGCGCGAGTGCGTCGAGGCCGTTGCGCGCGGTTCGAATGTCGAATCCATGCGCGCTGAAAAAGAGTACGTAGGCGGCCAGCAGGTTCGGATCGTCGTCGGCGATCAGCAGGCGTGCGGCATCGTCAGTAGACATCCGGTTTCTCCAGGTTGCGTACCTGGTATTGAGCAATTTGAAGTCCCGCTAGAATCGGGGCTTGAAGAATCTGTTGATTCCGGTCATTTCAGCACGCTATCCGCCACCGCTTCTTATGAATAAATTGCCGTTTGGGGATGAAAAGGAAGCGCGAATCGCGCGGGACATCGAGGCGGTCAGCCGCATCGATGCGGTGCCGTCGATCCTGCGCATGATCTGCAAAAACACCGGAATGGGCTTTGCAGCGGTCGCCCGGGTCACGGAACACAGCTGGACCGCCTGTGCGGTGCAGGACGAAGTGAGCTTCGGCCTGGTCGCCGGCGGCCAGCTCGATCTGCACACCACGCTGTGTTTCGAGTCGCGCGCCGCACTTGCGTCGATCGTGATCGATAATTTCACTGAAGACCCGGTCTACAGGGAGCATCACACAGCGCAGATCTACAAGTTGGGAAGTTATATCTCCGTACCGATCGTTTTGCCTGATGGCAGCTACTTCGGTAATCTCTGCGCGATCGATCCGAATCCGCACGATCTTTCGAATGCGCGCACGCTAGGCATGTTCGAGGTATTCGCCGATCTGATCGCGGCCCAGCTCGTCACGCAAGGGCGCCAGCAGGAGACGGAGGCGGCGTTATTCCACGAACGGGAGAATTCGAGCTTGCGCGAGCAGTTTATCGCGGTGCTTGGCCACGACTTGCGCAATCCGCTCTCGGCGGTCAGTGCCACCGCCGAGTTGCTGACGCTGCGCAAGAACGAACCCGATCTCGTGAAAATCGGCCAGCGCCTGAAGACCACAACCTTGCGCATGGCGCGCCTGATCGACGATGTGATGGATTTCGCGCGCGGGCGTCTGGGTTCCGGTGTCGACGTGTCGATCGGAGACGTCGACGATCTGGCGGGCGCGTTGCGCGCGGTGGTTGACGAAGCGCGCGAGGCCAATCCGGAACGGATGGTGGCCGACGATATCGCGATCGCCGCGCGGGTTCGTTGTGACCGCATGCGCGTGCAGCAACTGCTTTCGAATCTGCTCGGCAACGCGCTGACGCACGGCGCCGCGGAGTTTCCGGTGGAGGTGACGGCCCGGGTGGAGGCCGGCGAGTTCGTGCTGAGCGTGTTGAACGGCGGCGACGCAATCGCGCCGGATGTCCTGCACAAGGTCTTCGAGCCTTACTGGCGGCCGCCCACCAGCAAGCCGGGCGGCGGCTTGGGGCTCGGCCTGTATATCTGCAAGCAGATCGTGCTGGCCCATGGCGGCAAGCTCGAAGTCAGATCGTCCGCCGCGGAGGGCACGGTCTTTGTGGCGAGGATGCCGATCGCAGCGTGATGACACGCGGCCCGGGCGATGGCACCGGCCGCATGCTCGCGGTTCGCACGAGCACAGTGCTGCGTCGCACCATCCCTGTGCTTCCCTGCATCAAAGCGTGACGCACACGCGGTTCACCGCAGCCTTTTCTAATTTGCCGCCAAGGCCCGCGCCACGGCGCTGCAGCCCATATTTCGCACGCCTGGCATAGGCTTTGCGTTAAACGTCGCCATCGGATCAACGTGGATCCGGCGCGAGTGCAACAACAGAGCACCCGCTGCAGCACAGGTCAGGACAACGGCGTCCCCCGAATTCAGTCATCGACTGGGTTCGCGGGACGCCGTTTTTATTTCCGGAGTCGCTTTCGCCAGAGGCTACGCGTCAGCGATCGAAGCACAGCAAGCTCAGCACACCAAGGAACCGCGGTCATGAAAATCATCGTTATCGGTCACGGGATGGTCGGCCACAAACTGGTCGAATGCCTGGCACAAGACGCGGCGCATGGCCTCGACATCACGGTGCTGTGCGAAGAATCCCGCCCCGCATACGACCGCGTGCATCTGTCCGAATTCTTCGCGGGCAAGACGGCGGACGATCTGTCGCTCGTCGAACCGGGTTTCTTCGAACGTCAGAACGTCTTGCTGAAACTGAATGCGAAAGCGGTGGCGATCGATCGGGATGCGCGCGTCGTGACGGTATCGACCGGCGAAACCCTGGCGTATGACAAGCTGGTGTTCGCCACCGGCTCCTATCCGTTCGTGCCGCCCGTGCAAGGCCGCGAACGGGCCGACTGCTTCGTCTACCGCACCATCGACGATCTCGAAGCCATGCAGGAATGCGGTGCGCGCTCGAAGACCGGCACGGTGGTCGGCGGTGGCCTGCTCGGTCTCGAATGCGCGAAAGCATTGCGCGACATGGGCCTGCAAACGCACGTGGTCGAATTCGCGCCGCGCCTGATGGCGGTGCAAGTGGACGATGGCGGCGGTCGCGTGCTGCGCGGCAAGATCGAAGAACTCGGTGTGACGGTGCACACGCAGAAGAACACCACCGCGATTGTCGACGGCGAGAACGGTACGCATCGGATGCAGTTCGCCGACGGCAGCTTCCTCGACACCGACATGATCGTGTTCTCCGCGGGCATTCGTCCGCGTGACGATCTCGCCCGCGCGAGCGGTCTCGCACTCGGCGAGCGCGGCGGCATCGTGATCGACAACGCGTGCCGCACCAGCGACCCGCACATCTACGCGATCGGCGAGTGTGCGCTGTGGAACGGCCAACTGTTCGGCCTCGTAGCGCCGGGTTATGACATGGCGCGCACGGTGGCGAAGCAACTGCTCGGCGACCCGGCGGAATTCGCCGGCGCCGACATGAGCACCAAATTGAAGCTGATGGGGGTGGACGTGGCCAGCATCGGCGACGCACACGGCAAAACGCCCGGCAGCCGCGCCTATCAGTTCAGCGACGAACGCAAGCAGGTCTACAAGAAGCTGGTGGTGTCCGAATGCGGCAAGTACCTGCTCGGCGGCGTGATGGTGGGCGAGGCGAGCGAATACGGCACGCTTCTGCAGATGATGCTGAACCGGATCGAGTTGCCGGCTTCGCCCGAATTCCTGATCCTGCCGTCGTCAGACGGTCAGGCGAAACCGGCGCTCGGGGTCGAGGCCTTGCCCGCCAGCGCACAGATCTGCTCGTGCAACAACGTCTCGAAGGGCGACCTGTGCGCGGCCGTTTGCGCAGGCGCGACCGATATCGGCGCGTTGAAGTGCGCGACCCAGGCCGGCACTTCATGCGGCGGCTGTGTGCCGCTCGTCACGCAGGTGATGAAAGCCGAGATGAAGAAGCAGGGCCTCGCGGTCAACAACCATCTGTGCGAGCACTTCCCGTATTCGCGCCAGGAGCTGTATCACATCGTGCGCGTGGAAGGCCTGCGTAGCTTCGGCGAATTGCTGGCGAAGCACGGCCACGGTCTCGGCTGCGATATCTGCAAGCCGGCCGTAGCGAGCATTCTCGCCTCGTGCTGGAACGAATTCGTGCTGAAGAAGGAGCATGCCTCCTTGCAGGACACCAACGATTACTACCTTGCCAACATCCAGCGCGACGGCACATATTCGGTCGTGCCGCGCATGGCCGGTGGCGAAGTGACGCCCGACGGTTTGATCGCGGTCGCCCAGGTCGCGAAGAAATACGGCCTGTACACGAAGATCACCGGTGGCCAGCGGGTCGATCTGTTCGGCGCGCGCGTAGAGCAACTGCCGTTGATCTGGGAAGAACTGATCGCAGCCGGTTTCGAATCGGGCCATGCATACGGCAAGTCGCTGCGCACGGTGAAGTCGTGTGTGGGTTCGACGTGGTGCCGCTACGGCGTCGGTGATTCGGTGGGCCTCGCGGTCGAACTCGAGAATCGCTACAAGGGCCTGCGGACACCGCACAAGATCAAATTCGGCGTGTCCGGCTGCACGCGCGAATGCGCGGAAGCGCAGGGCAAGGACGTCGGCATCATCGCCACCGAGAAGGGCTGGAATCTCTACGTCTGCGGCAACGGCGGCATGAAACCGCGGCATGCCGAATTGCTCGCCTCGGACCTCGATAAGGAAACGCTGGTGCGCTACATCGACCGTTTCCTGATGTTCTATGTGCGCACGGCCGACCGTCTGCAACGCACCAGCGTATGGCGCGACAACCTCGAAGGCGGGCTCGACTATCTGAAGGACGTGATCGTCAACGATCACCTGGGCGTGGCGGCGGAGCTCGAAGCGGACATGCAGCACGTGGTCGACACCTACGAATGCGAATGGAAAAAAGCCGTCACCGATCCTGAAACGCGCAAGCGCTTCCGTCATTTCGTCAACAGCGGCGAGCCGGACAGTAACGTCGCGTTCGTCGAGGAACGCGGCCAGATCCGGCCCGCGACGCTCGACGAGCGGCGCTCGAAGCTCGCTGCGATTCCTGTGGTTGCCGAAACCGTTTGATTTTTTGTGTCACTCATCGAGGACCCCCGCCATGAACCTTGACCGTCTTCCGCTTGCCTGGACACCGATTTGCCCGCTCGACGACATTGTTCCCAACACGGGTGTATGCGCGCTCGTCAATGGCGAACAGGTGGCGGTATTTCACGTGGACAACGGCGAAGCGGAGACCGTCGTGTACGCGATCGAAAACTACGATCCGGGCTCGCAAGCCGCCGTGCTGTCGCGCGGGTTGATCGGCAGTCTCGGCGAGCGCGTCGTGGTCGCTTCGCCAATCTACAAGCATCACTTCGATCTGCGCACCGGCGAGTGCCTCGAAACACCGGCGTATTCCGTCAACGCGTTCGCCGCGCGGGTGGAAAACGGGCAGGTGTGGGTCGCGATCTGAGTCATTGAATCCTTATCGACCTTCTCGAACGATGCCGCCTGCCATGTCCTCCCGTAACGTCAAAACGGTGTGCCCCTACTGCGGCGTCGGCTGCGGAATGGTGCTGCATGTCGAGGACGGCCAGGTCGTGAAAATCTCCGGCGACAGGGAGCATCCGGCCAACTTCGGACGGCTCTGCACGAAAGGGCAGTCGGCGCACGTCGCGTTGCGCAAGTCCGGGCGACTGGAAGGGGCGTTCGTGCGTCATGCCCGTGGCCAGGACCCGACACCGCTGCCGATGGCACAGGCGATCAGCGACACGGCAGCGCGTCTGCGTGGGCTGCTCGATGCACACGGACCGGACGCGCTGTCGTTCTATGTGTCCGGGCAAATGTCGATCGAAGCACAGTATCTCGTCAACAAGCTCGCCAAGGGTTTTGTCGGCACCGACAACATCGAATCGAACTCGCGTCTTTGCATGGCGAGCGCGGGCAGCGGCTACAAACTCTCGCTTGGTGCGGACGGGCCGCCGGGATCGTACGACGACATCGATCACGCCGACCTGTTCTTCGTGATCGGCGCGAACATGGCCGACTGTCACCCGATTCTGTTCCTGCGGATGATGGATCGCGTGAAGGCGGGCGCAAAACTGATTGTGGTCGATCCGCGCCGCAATACGACCGCGGACAAGGCCGATCTTTTTCTGCAAATCAAGCCGGGTACCGATCTGGCATTGCTCAATGGCCTGCTGCATCTGCTGCACGAAAACGGCCACACGGATGCCGCTTTTATCGCCGACGTCACGCAAGGCTGGGAGTCGATGCCGGCCTTTCTCGCGGACTACACAGCGGAGAAGGTAGCCGAGATAACCGGCCTTGCCGCCGAGGACATCCGCCAGGCCGCGCGGATGATCGGCGCGGCGCCGGAGTGGATGAGCTGCTGGACCATGGGCCTGAATCAGAGCACGCACGGCACGTGGCACACGAACGCGATCTGCAATCTGCATCTGGCGACCGGCAATATCTGCCGCCGCGGCAGTGGCCCGTTCTCGCTGACCGGCCAGCCCAACGCGATGGGCGGCCGTGAAATGGGCTATATGGGACCGGGTCTGCCGGGACAGCGATCGGTGCTGGTCGAAGAAGACCGCGTCTTTATCGAAGAACTGTGGGGCATTCCGAAGGGCACACTGAAAACGCAGGCCGGTAACGGCACGATCGACATGTTCACCCGCATGGCCGCGGGCGAGATCAAGGCGTGCTGGATTATCTGCACGAATCCGGTGGCAAGTGTCGCGAACCGTCAGAACGCTATTGCCGGATTGCGCGCGGCGGAGCTCGTGATTGCACAGGATGCGTTCCTCGACACCGAGACCAACCGCTACGCCGATGTGCTCTTGCCAGGCGCGCTGTGGGCCGAAGCCGAAGGCGTGATGATCAACTCCGAGCGCAATCTGACGCTGATGCAAAAAGGCATCGAGCCACCAGGCGCCGCGTTGCCGGACTGGCAGATCATCGCGCGCGTGGCATGTGAAATGGGTTTTGCCGATGCGTTCAGCTATGCCAGCGCGGATGAAGTTTTCGCGGAAATCACCCGCGTGTCGAATCCGAAAACCGGCTACGACCTGCGCGGCGCGAGCCATCGGCGGTTAAAGGATACGCCGCTGCAATGGCCGCTTGCTTCCAGCGACGCCGCCGAGCGCAATCCCATCCGCTATCTCAACGACGGCGTTAGCCACACACTGAAGGAAAGGCCCGACGGCAGCCGTCCACGGCTGGTGTTTCCGACCGCAAGCGGCAAGGCCGTGTTTTTTGCCCGTGCTTATGCAGCCCCGGCGGAATTGCCCGATGGCGAATTTCCGATCGTGTTGAATACGGGTCGCCTGCAGCATCAATGGCACACCATGACCAAGACCGGCAAGGTTGCGATGCTCAACAAGCTGAACCCGGGCCCATTCGTCGAGATTCATCCTGAAGATGCGGCCACGCTCGGCATCAAGGCCAAAGATCCGGTCGAGATCCGCTCGCGGCGTGGCCGTGCCGTGTTGCCGGCAGTCGTCACGGAGCGGGTGCAGGCAGGCAACTGTTTTGCGCCGATGCACTGGAACGACGTCTTCGGCGACGATTTCTGCATCAATGCCGTCACCAGTGATGCCGTCGATCCGATCTCGCAGCAACCCGAACTCAAGTTCTGCGCGGTAGCGTTGAGCCCGGTTGCGGCCGATGCCATCGAACCGGTTTCGAGTGGTGATGACGGGGCGCTCATTGCGCGCACCGAGCCGCTCACCGAGTCGCTCACTGAGCCGCCTGCCGCCGGAGTCGACGTGGCAAGTTCGAACGCACTATCAGCGGACACGGCGAACATGAAGGAACCGGACATGCCCCGCATCGATGCACTGACTAGCCTGTTGCAGCTTCCACCGACGCCGGCGCCGTCGTTCACGGAGCCCGAGCGGGCGTATCTGGCCGGTTTCGTTAGCGCTCTGCGTTCGGTTGAAGGACAAGGCATCGACAGCGTACCGGTTCTTCCGCCCGGCGCCCCGTTTGATCCCGCAAACCGCCTGTATGTGGACGGTTTGCTGGCCGGACTGTATAGCCGCAGTGGAACTCATGCGGCGGTGCGTGCCGGTACGCTTGCCGCACCGCATGACGACGCCACGCAGGCATCCGGTGTGCGTATCTTGCGTGTGCGACCCAAGGTGACTCTGTTGTGGGCCTCGCAAACCGGCAACACGGAATCGCTGACCGAGCGTTATGCCACGCGGTTGATGGAGTCGGGTTTCGAAATCCGCACCGCGTGCATGGCGGACTATCCGGTCTCCGCGCTGGCGAAAGCGCAGTATGTGTTGCTGATGTCGAGCACCTTCGGCGACGGCGATCCACCCGACAACGCACAAGGTCTGTGGTCGCAACTGACCAGTGACGCCGCGCCTCGTCTCGACGGATTACGCTACGCGGTACTCGCATTGGGCGATCGCAACTACGATCAGTTTTGCGGCCATGGGCGCCGTCTGGACGAACGCCTCGCCGCTCAAGGCGCGCTGCGTTTGATGGACCGGGTCGACTGCGACAGCGAGTATCAGGAACAGGCTGACGCATGGCTGGAAAGCATCATCGTGCGCATCAAGGAAGAAGATGCGGCGCTGCATGCGGTGCCGCCTGGCGGCATGATCAACGCGGTGGTGCCAGGCGCCGTGCCGACCAGGACGCGGCCGGCCGCATCGCGTCTCATCGGCAACCTGCGGTTGAACAGACACGGCGCCGCGAAGGACACGCGTTACTTCTCGTTGAACACGGGCGACGCGGGCCTCGAATACGAAGTGGGTGACGCGCTGGGCGTATGGCCGAGCAACTGCCCTGAACTGGTCGACGAGTTGATCGGCCTGAGCGGTTTGAGCGCGGACGCGACGGTCAACGTGTCAGGCGTGGGTGAAATGCATCTCGCCGACGCGCTCGCGAGGCACTACGAAATCGCGCGCCCCAGCCCCGCTGCGCTCGCATTCATTGCCGCCCGCAGCAGCAACAGTGCATTGCGCGATCTGCTCGGCACCGAGCGCAAGGCCGATCTCAAACAATGGCTGTGGGGCCAACAGCTCGCCGACGTCCTTCACGAGTTTCCCGTCAAGCTGACGGCAGCCGAATTGACCGGCATGCTCAAGCGCCTGCAACCGCGTTTGTATTCGATTGCATCGAGCCCGAAAGCGCATCCCGGCGAAGTTCATCTGACGGTTGCCGCCGTTCGCTATAGCAACGGGCGCCGCCAGCGCAAGGGCGTCTCGTCGACGTTCCTCGCCGACCGCGCGAGCGACGTCAGCGTGCCGGTATTCGTGCAGAAGTCCGCACACTTTCGGCTTCCGCATGTTCCCGGCACGCCGATCATCATGGTCGGTCCAGGCACCGGCATTGCACCGTTTCGCGGATTTCTGCACGAACGGCGTGCACGGGGTGACAAGGGCCGCAACTGGTTGTTCTTTGGCGAGCAACACGCAGCCACCGATTTCTACTATCGCGACGAACTTGAGGCGATGCGGGACAGCGGTGTTCTAACCCGGCTCGACCTCGCTTTCTCGCGCGATCAAACGGAAAAAATTTATGTGCAGGACCGCATGCGCGAGCAGGGTGCGCAATTGTGGGCATGGCTCGAAGACGGTGCGCATTTCTACGTCTGCGGTGACGCAAACCGGATGGCAAGAGACGTGGACGCGACGCTCAGGCATGTGGTCGCCCGGCACGGCGGCATGAGCGAAGAAAAAGCCGCTGAGTATGTGAGTCATCTGGCGCAGGAAAAGCGCTACGTGCGTGACGTTTATTGACTTTTAACGCGGTGGCGTGGCGCGCCGCATCACGATCCAGCCGAGTACGCAGTACAGCTTCACAAGCAGAGCCCGGATGGCATGGAGGTTGCATGTTCAGACCGGAATTCAACGTCATGATCATTCCGGTGCGCAGTGCACGAGCGCAATGGATCAGCGCAATGCGCCAGGTTTGAAAACAGTCAGTCTATTTGAGGATGCCTAATGAAAAACGTGATGAGCTCACTAAAGAGCGGAGACTGGCGCGCACTGGTGGCGTGTTTTCTCTATTTCGACACCGGCTTCACGGTCTGGGTGCTGTACGGACCGCTCGCGCCGTTCATCAGCAAGAGCATTGCCATGACGCCTGCGCAGCAAGGCTTGCTGGTCGCCGTACCGGTGCTGTCGGCGGCAATCCTGCGCGTGACGCTCGGTAACCTCTATCAATCGGCGCATGGCAAACGCATTGCGCTGATGGGCGTGTTGCTGTCGGCGGTGCCGACCATCGTGCTGCCGTTGTTGCCGTTCGTGCCGTCATACACCTTGCTGCTGGTGCTCGGCGTCTTCCTCGGCGTGGGTGGCGCGAGCTTCGCGGTGGCGCTGCCGATGGCCGGCAGCAACTATCCGCCGAAAGTGCAGGGTCTCGTGCTGGGACTCGCCGCTGCGGGCAACATCGGTGCGGTGCTCGACGGTTTCCTGTTTCCCCAACTGGCCGCGCACTACGGGTGGCAAATGGCCACTGCCGGCGCGCTGCCGTTGCTCGCCATCGCCGGTATCACGCTGTACTTCTGGGCCAATGATTCCGGCATCAAGTCGGGCAGCGTGCTGCGCGCGTTCGGCAGCTTCGCGATCACGCTCGCCGGTTTGATCGTGCTCGTGCTGCTGGTCGAAGCAGGCATGTTCGGCTCAGGCAAGACCGGCGTGCTGCTGTTGCCGGTGATCGGCGCGCTGCTGGCGATTGCGGTATTGCCCAAGCGCTATCGCACGGTGCTCGGCGAGCGCGACACGTGGGTGATCATGCTGGTGTACAGCATCACGTTCGGTGGTTTTGTCGGTATGTCGTCGTATGTTTCGCTGCTGCTGACGAATCTGTATCAGCTCTCCAAGATCGACGCAGGTCTGTTCATGGCGCTGCTGGCCGCGACCGGCGCGATCGTGCGGCCGCTCGGCGGATTGATTGCCGATAAGATTTCCGGCGTGCGTGCCTTGACCTTCCTGCTCGCGATCATTTCACTGTGCGACCTCGTCTTTGCCGCCGCGATGCCGTCGGTTGTGGGCGGGATTGCGCTGTTGCTGTGCCTGTATGTGGCCTTCGGTCTGGGCAATGGCGCGACCTTCCAGTTGGTGCCGCATCGTTGGGCGGGCCGCACCGGCCTGATGTCGGGCATTGTCGGCGCCGCGGGCGGCATTGGCGGCTTTTATCTGCCGGTTGTAATGGGCATCGCGAAGGAAAGCACCGGCAGCTATCAGATGGGCTTCGCGACTTTCGGCGCGCTGGCCGCTTGCGCGTTCCTCGCGATCGTCGCACTGCGCCGTCCGTGGATGGCGTGGTCGATGCATGGCAGTGTGATGCACGCGCACGCAACGGAGTAATGCGACTCGACCACGCCTGCCGCGCTGGCGCATCTCGAACGCGGTGCATTTGGCAAGGCGGTGGTGAAGGTCGGCGATCGATACGAGACGTTGAGTACGTTCGGTACGCCCGGTATGTCCGGTACGTGCGAAAAAATACGCAGGCAAATACTTGCATGTTGTGAGCGACGTGCCTAATATGCAGTCAGGAGGCTGCATATGAAAATCTCATCGGACAAGTCGGAAAGCGCATCTACAGATCGCATTGAAAAACAGATTCTGCTGAAGGCGCCGCGCTCGCGCGTGTGGCGCGCGGTGTCCAACGCCGACGAATTCGGCAAATGGTTTTTGCGTGAATTTCAACGGTAAGCAATTTGTGGCCGGTGAATCCATTCAAGGCAAGATCACTTATCAGGGTTATGAGCATCTCGTCATGGAGGTACTGGTGGAGCGCATCGAGCCGGAACACCATCTGTCGTTTCGTTGGCATCCGGCCGCGGTGGATGTGACGGTCGATTACTCGTCGGAGCCCACCACGCTGGTCGAATTCAAGCTGAGCGAGGTCGATTCGGGCACGTTGCTGCGCGTGATCGAATCGGGTTTCGACCAGATTCCCGCCTCGCGCCGCGCGGAAGCGTTCCGCATGAATACCGGCGGCTGGGAAGAACAGATGCTCAACATAGAGAAGTATGTCGCCAAAGGATAAGTTACCCGGCAAGCCGTCCGGCGCAAAACCGGCTGCCGGCCCTGCGCGTGTGAAGGCTGCCATGCTGCGAAGCTCCGCACAGATTTTCGCGGCGCTCGGCGACGAGACGCGCCTGCGTCTGATCGCCGTGTTGTGCGCGGGTAGTGCGATGTCGATTGCGCAGTTGACTGCCGGCACAGAAATGACGCGGCAGTCGGTCACGCAGCATTTGCAGGTGCTCGCCAATGCCGGCCTCGTGCGCGATGTCAAGATGGGCCGTGAACGCTTATGGGCATTTGAACCGGCGCACCTTGACGAAGCGCGGCGAGCGCTCGAGGCGATCTCGCAGCAATGGGATCAGGCGTTGTCGAGATTGAAGGCGGCGGTGGAGGAAGATTGACACCGGCAGCGCCGCGTCCAGCCGCCAACTCGCAACCTGTTGACGCTTAGAACTGGTGGCGCAGCGCGACTCGCACCGCGAGCTGATTGCCCGTCGACGACGGCGCCTGCACGCCAGGGATGAACGCATTGTCGAGAATCGATTGGGTCGAGCTGCCCGCGACCTTCTGGAATTCTCCCTGCACGTAAACGTCCGTGCGCGTCGACAGGTTGTAATCCGCCATTAAGCCGACCGAGTGAATCTTCGGCTTAACGCTGCCGGTCGACGCATCGTAGTTCTCCATCGTGTACACGTACTGCGCGCCGACAAAGAAGGCCGGCGTGAACTGATATTTGCCGTTCACTTCGAAATTCTGGTACTTCAGTGTATTCAATGTGACACCGGATGCCGCCAGCGGAATGCCGATATAGCCGTTGCCGGTCGGGTCCTTATAGTTCGAGTTGGTGTACGCAAAACCGGCGGTCGCCGAACCGAAGGTGTAATTGATGCCGGCGCCGAATACCCGCATGCGCCCGGCGATGAAGCTCGCGTCGTTCGCGGTGATCGCGCCGGTGGACCCCGCGCCCGGATTGTTCGACTGCAGGTAGGCGGCTGCAATCAACAGGCCGCCGTTTGAATACTTGCCGCCAAAGCTGTACGCGCGGTTGTTCGCGAAGTTCGTGTCGTTGCTGAAGCTATACACGCCGCCGAACTGGAAGCCCGCGATATCCGGGCTTGTGTACTTCACGCTATTGCCGAGCCGGAACGAGTTGTCGGTATTGTCGTTATCGTACGGGTGCGCAAACAGGTAGCCGGCCCAGTTGCCGTTGGCCGTGGTCGGCGCGAGATAGTCGACCACCGAGTCGTACTGGCGTCCGAGCGTGACTGTGCCGAACCGGCCGTCGCTCAAGCCAGCGTAAGCCTGGCGGCCGAACATGCGGCCGCCCTGGCCAAGCCGTCCCGAGCTTACGTCGAAGCCGTTTTCCAACTGGAACACGGCCTTCATGCCCCCGCCCAGATCTTCCGAACCCTTCAGGCCCCAGCGGCTGCCCTGCGCATAACCGCTTGCCATTTCCCATACGGCGCCGCGCCCGGCGTTATTGGTGTAGTCGATGCCTTCGTCGAGCACCCCATACAAGGTCACGCTGCTCTGCGCGAAGGCGGATGGGGCCGCCAGCGAGGCGAGCGTGGTGAAAGCGGCGGTAGCGAAGAGATTCTTTTTCATTGAGAGCTCCAGACGTTGGTAATGAGCGGCCGGATGGTCCGAGCGAGGTTCAGAACGCGGTTCTGACCACGATCCGGCCAGCTTCAGAGGCCGCTGCTTTTTGGCAAAGGCTGGATTCTGCTATTCGAGATGCGAAACGCGTATGAGGCACATCCCTGGATAAACGTGACTTTTTCGAATGTTTGTCCCGCGAATTATTCGCTTGTGGTGCGTCAAACAGCGGACAAAAATTCCGTTCATGCACCTTTGGCATGAAGGCAATAGCTGAAGGCAATGCACCACCGCACCAGCTTTGTCAGGAGACGACATGCGACTCGACCGGAATTTTGCTAACGGCTGCTTTATCGACGCGGCAAGCGACGAACGTATCGCCGTCACCAACCCCGCTACCGGAGCCGTGATTGCTCACGTCACGGGCGCCACCCGAGAGGAGGCGATCGCCGCGGTCGACGCTGCCGCCGCTGCGCAAAAGGGCTGGCGCAAGCTGCCTTCGGCCGAGCGCGCGGTCTATCTGCACAAGCTTGCGGATGCGCTTACTGAATGCGCGCCCGCCATCGGCGCGGCGCTCGCGCAGGAGTCGGGCAAGAGCGTGGCCGATGCCACCAATGAGGCGATCTACGCCGGCCAGATCACGCGCTACCACGCCGAGTGGGCGCGCCGCATCGAAGGCGAGGTGATTCCGAGCGACACGCCCGACGAAAACCTCGTGCTGCATCGCGAACCAATCGGCGTGGTCGCGTGCCTGATCCCGTTCAATTACCCGGTCTATACGTTCATGCGCAAGGTGGCGCCCGCGCTGATCGCCGGCAATACCGTGGTGGTGCGTCCGAGCAACAACACGCCTACCTCGGCGTTCGAGATCGCGAAAGCGGTGGAGAAGGCCGGGCTGCCGGCCGGCATCGTGAACATTCTCGCGATGAATCACGCAACCGCCGAGGCGCTTTGCACCCATCCCAAGGTCGGCATGATCACGCTGACGGGTAGCGTGGGCGCCGGCCGCAAGGTGCTCGACTACTGCAAGGCAAATATCGCCAAGCCCTCGCTCGAACTGGGCGGCAAGACGCCCGCCATCATCGAAGCAGATGCCGATCTCGAGAAGGCCGCACGCGATCTGGTTGCGTCCAAAACCACTCACTGCGGGCAGCTTTGCACGGCGATCGAACGCGTCTATGTGCAGGAAAGCGTTCATGACCGTTTCGTCGCGCTGCTGAAGAAAAACATGAGCGCGGTGGAAAGCGGCGATCGCAGCGAACAGCCTGCGCTGATGGGGCCGCTCGTCAACGAGGCGTCGCGCGAGTCGATTCACGGCATGGTGGAGCGTGCAATTGCAGCCGGTGCCACGCTCGAAACCGGCGGCAGGCTGCCGCAAGGCAAGGGCTTTTTCTATCCGGCCACGTTACTGTCGAATTGCCGGCAGGACATGGAAATCATCCAGGAAGAAACCTTCGGTCCGATCATGCCGGTCGTCAAATACCGCACGCTGGACGAAGCGCTGGAGATGGCCAACGACCACCAGTTCGGTTTGTCCTCGGTGCTTTATACCGAGAACTACCGCAGCGCGATGAAGATCGCCAACGGCATCGAGGCTGGCGAGTTGTATGTGAATCGCACGCCGGCCGATCCGTATCAAGGTTTCCATGCCGGGTGGAAACGCTCGGGTCTCGGCGGCGACGACGGCAAGCACGGCATGCTCGAATTCACGCAGACCCGTCTGGTGGTCATGAAGTACTGACGCAGATATTGAAGCAGATATCGACGCAAAAACGGCGCGTGCCGCGCGATTCGGAGTAGTCGGCACGCGTTGCCTTGAAACCCGCAAAAAACGCAGCAAACCGCTGCACCCATAAAAATATTTGGAGACCCGGCTTGGCGCTGTGTCTCTCAGGAGCGTTCACGTGTCATCTCAACCCGTTCAAACCACTGCCTCGCTCGCGTTAAGCGACGAAGCCGCATTAGAAAGCAATAAGGCGCAGCGCTATATCCAACTCATGCTGCTGGTACTGGCGGCCGGTGCGATTTATCCGATTCTGTATCTTCGGCAGGTTTATCAGCCGACCATGCTCGAAGTGTTTCACATCACCGATAGCCAGCTTGGCTATCTGTATTCGATGCTCGGCACCATCTTTCTGCTGAGCTACCTGCCGAGCGGCTGGCTTGCCGACCGCATCGCGCCGCGTCTGTTGATCTGTTTTTCGCTGATCGCAACCGGCGTGCTCGGCTTGTGGTATTCCACCGCGCCGTCGTTCAACGTGCTGATGCTGATTTTCGGCGGCTGGGGGCTGTCGACCGGTTTGACGTTCTGGGCCGCGGTTATCAAGCGCGTGACGATGATCGCCGGCACGCACGAGCAGGGCCGCTTCTTCGGCTTGCTCGACGGCGGCCGCGGTTTGATCGAAGCAATGCTTGCGACCATTGCGATCACGCTATTCGCCTGGTTCACACAGACCAAAGGCGAGCCGGTGACGGCCGGCTTCAGGCTGGTCGTCTATATGTACGCCTTTTTATGCATCGCGCTCGGCGTGGTGCTAGCGCTGGTGAAAGATCCGCAAGGCACAAAAGACGCCGCCGCCAACCGCGCCACGCGCAAACGCAGCAACGTGCTGCTCGATCTGAGAACGCTCGCATCGATTCCCGAGTTGTGGCTGGTCGCCGCCATCGTGTTCTGCGGTTATCAGGTGTTCTGGGCCACTTATAGCTTCTCCGCGTATCTGCATGAAGGCGAGATCGGTTTGACCGTGGTGATGGCCGGCACGATCACGACGCTCAAGCTGTGGATGCGGCCGATCGGCGGGATTGGCGGCGGCTTTCTCGGCGACCGTTATTCGAAAGTCTCGGTGCTGGTGATCGCACTGTTCCTGGCTGCGCTGTCGCTGCTGGGCCTGATGGCGGCGCCGCGTATCTCGAGCCATGTGCTGCTGGTGTTCCTCGTTTTGTTCATCGGCATTCTGACTTACGCGATTCGCGGGCTGTACTGGTCGCTGCTGGATCGCTGCAATATCCCGGTCGAAACGATGGGCCTCGCCATTGGCCTGATCTCCGTCCTCGGCTATTCGCCCGATGTGTTCCTGCCGCTGATCAACGGCTATCTGACACAGAACTTCCCAGGTGTCTTCGGTTACCAGCTTTACTTCGGCTATGTGGCCGGAATGGCGGCGCTCGGCGGCTTTGCCGGCCTGGCGCTGAGAAACATGCTTAGCAAAAAAGGGGTTGCGTAAATGAAAGTCGTCTCGCTCGAAACGCATATCGTCGCCGTACCGCCGCCGCACGTGGGCGGCATGTACTGGATCTTCGTCAAGCTCAAGACCGATTGCGGTATTGAAGGCGTCGGCGAGATCTATTCCGCGACGTTTCATCCGAAGGCGATGACCCACATCATCGACGATGTATTCGGCCGCTACCTGCTCGATCAGGATCCGCACCATATCGAACGGCTCTGGCGTGAAGCGTATTCGAGCGGTTTCACGCAGCGCCCCGATCTGACGATGATGGGCGTGGTGAGCGGATTGGAAATGGCGTGCTGGGACATTATCGGCAAGGCGGCCAACAAGCCTGTGTACGAACTGCTCGGTGGCATGGTGAACCAGCGCCTGCGCTCATACACGTACCTGTATCCGAAGAACAGCAAAGGCGAATACGACTACGACGATCCCGATCTCGCCGCCGAATGCGCCGTTGAAAATGTGAAGCGTGGTTTTACCGCGGTGAAGTTCGATCCGGCGGGGCCGTATACGGCGTACTCCGGTCATCAACTTTCGCTGGAAGTGCTGGACCGTTGCGAACTGTTCTGCCGCCGTGTGCGCGACGCGGTCGGCAGCAAGGCCGATCTGCTGTTCGGCACGCATGGGCAGATGGTGCCGTCGTCAGCCATCCGGCTGGCCAAACGCCTCGAGAAATACGATCCGTTATGGTTCGAAGAACCCGTGCCTCCGGGGCAGGAGGGTGCCATGGCGCAAGTCGCGCAGCACACGAGCATTCCGATTGCCGCGGGCGAGCGCCTGACCACCAAGTACGAATTCTTCAAGCTGCTCGAGGCAGGCGCGGCGTCGATTCTGCAACTGAATGTGGCGCGTGTGGGCGGCCTGCTCGAAGCGAAGAAAGTCGCGGCGATTGCCGAGGTGTATTACGCGCAGATCGCACCGCATCTGTACAACGGGCCGATTGGCGCCGCCGCCAGCATTCAGCTCGCAGCCTGCACGCCGAACTTCCTGATTCAGGAAAGCATCGGTACATGGGACGGTTTCCACGCTGCGGTGTTGAAGAAACCGATCCAATGGGAAGACGGCTACATCATTCCTTCACAGGAACCGGGCCTCGGGGTGGAATTGAACATGGACGTGGTTCGGCAACACACGCCGTATACCGGCGAGCGCCTGCATCTGCAAATGGCGGCTCGTCCCGCCGACGTGAAAGACCTCGCGCCAGCCAAGGGTTGAGCCTGTCGGATTTATCTGTCTTACGCATTCAATGGATTGGGCGCCGTCTGGCGACATAGAGCATGAACTACGATTACATCATCGTCGGCGCGGGTTCGGCGGGCTGCATTCTCGCCAATCGCCTGTCGGCGTCGGGGCAATATTCGGTCCTGCTGCTCGAGGCGGGCGGCAAGGACAGCTCGTTCTGGTTCAGGATCCCGGTGGGTTTCACCAAGACGTACTACAACGAAACCTATAACTGGATGTACTACAGCGAGCCCGAAAAGGAACTCGACAACCGGCTGATCTATTGTCCGCGTGGCAAAGTGCAGGGCGGCTCCGGTTCGATCAACGCGATGATCTACGTGCGCGGCCAGCCGCACGATTTCGACGACTGGGCCGCGGCGGGCAACCCGGGCTGGTCGTTTCACGACGTGCTGCCGTATTTCCGCAAGCTCGAATCGCATCCGCTCGGCAACACCGAGTATCACGGCGCGGACGGCCCGATCCGTATCACGCCGATGAAAGATGCCGTTCATCCGATCTGTCATGTATTCCTGAAAGGCTGCGACCAGGCCGGCTACAAACGCAGCGACGACTTCAATGGCGCGCGATTCGAAGGCGCGGGCATCTACGACGTGAGTACGCGCAACGGTCAGCGTTCGTCGAGCAGCTTCGAGTACCTGCATCCGGTGCTGACGCGCAAGAACCTGACGGTCGAACGCGACGCGTTGGCGAATCGCGTGCTATTCGACGGCAACCAGCGGGCAATCGGCGTGAGCGTGACGCAGAACGGCGCCACGCGGCAATTCATGGCGAACCGTGAGGTGATTCTGGCGGCGGGCGCGGTGGATTCGCCCAAGTTACTGCAACTCTCAGGCGTAGGCGACAGTGCATTGCTCGCGAAGCATCGCATTGCGATGGTCAAGGAGTTGCCCGCCGTCGGGCAGAATCTGCAGGACCACTTGTGCGTGAGCTTCTACTATCGCGCGAACGTGAAAACGCTCAACGACGAGATGCGTCCTCTGCTTGGCAAGCTCAAACTTGGCCTGCAATATCTGCTGACGCGCAAGGGACCGCTCGCGATGAGCGTGAATCAGTCGGGCGGCTTCTTCAAGGGCAACGACCAGGAAGCGCAGCCCAACCTGCAGTTGTACTTCAATCCGCTGTCGTACCGCATTCCGAAGAGCAGCAAAGCAAGTCTTGACCCCGAACCGTATTCGGGCTTCCTGCTGGCATTCAATCCTTGCCGGCCCACGAGTCGCGGATCGATCGAGATCGCGTCGAACCGTGCCGAAGACGCCGCGAAAATCCGCATCAATGCGCTGACCACGGAGAAAGACATTGACGAAGTGATTCAGGGCTGCGAACTGGTGCGCAAGGTGATGGCATCGCCGGCGTTGCAAGAGATCACGGTCGAAGAAATTTCGCCGGGACCGCAAGTGAATACGCGTGAGGGTTTCCTGCAGTATTTCCGCGAGCAGTCCGGCTCGATCTATCACCTGTGCGGATCGTGTGCGATGGGTGACGATCCGCATACGTCGGTGGTCGACGCGCGTTTGCGGGTGCACGGCGTTGACGGCTTGCGGGTGGTCGATGCGTCGATCTTCCCGAACATCACGTCGGGGAACATCAATGCGCCGACCATGATGGTGGCGGAGAAGGGCGCCGAGATGATTCTCATGGACGCCGCCGTCGAAGCAGCCTTTGAACCCAAGGCCGTGGAGTTGGCAGCGGCCGCCTGACGGGTTGGAAGTCACCGCTGGCGGTGTCAGGAAAACGCGCCGAATGCATTGCATCGGCGCGTTTTTTTATCACGCAAGGGTCACACCGGCGTGGCGCAAACGGACTGGAGTCGCCTGAGCTCGCATACTCAGACGAGTTGCCCCGCATCAACTTGCTGCGCCTGACTGTGCCGATTCCGACGAATCGAGCGCACGTTCGGTGAGCCAGATTTCCTGCTGCAACCAGTCGCGAAACAGCGCGACGTGTGGCAGTTCGTCCTGTTCTGCACGCGTAACGAGCCAATAGGATTGATGTCCGTCGACATGTACGTTCAGCACCTGCACGAGTTGGCCTTCCGCGAGTTCACGGCCGATCATGTGACGATCGGCGATGGTCACGCCGAGCCCGTCGATGGCGGCCCGGATTGCGTGATCGAGCAGATCGAATTCGTAGCCGCCGCGGGTGTCGACGTTTTCGATGCCGGCGGCTTTCAGCCAGTGCTGCCAGGTCAGATAGCGCTGATCGGCGCTCGCGAGCACGTGCAGCAACGTGAACTGGTTCAGATCGATGGCCGCGCGGCCGGCCTGCCGTGCCAGCAATGCGGGCGCGCAGACGGCGATGTGCCGTTCGTTCATCAACAGGCGGTTGTCGACGCCTTCCCATTCACCGTTGCCGAAGCGGATGGCACAGTCGAGCACGCCCGATTCGGCGAGATTGTCGTCGAGACGGGTCGACAGACTGAGTTCGAGATGCGGATGCGCGTCACGCAGACGCCCGAGACGCGGCATTAGCCAGCGGCTCGTGAAGGTGGGTGGCGCGTTGATGCGCAGGCGGTTGCGGTGGGTTTTTTCCTGCAGGCTGCGGACGGTAAGTTCGATCCGGTCGAATGATTGCTGCAGTGCTTGCAGGAGGATGCGGCCGGCGGCCGAGAGTTCCAGGTGGTGATGGTGACGCTGGAGCAGGGTCTCGCCAAGTTGGGCTTCGAGTTGCCGGACTTGCCGGCTGACTGCGCTTTGTGTGACGTTTAGTAGTTCCGCTGCGCGGGTGAAGCTGCCCGTGCGGCCGGCGACTTCGAAGGCTTTTAGCGCGTTTAGCGCGGGCATTTTGCGTTTCAAGATCGGGGCCGGTGGGGGGTGGGGGTGGGCGCTGGCGCGCGGATGGGTGATATTTTACTGTGCTACACACGGGGTATCTGGCTGGTTTACGGGGTTCGTTGGTTGTCTGGGTCTTTGGCTTTTTTCTTGCTGGGTTTGTGGTTTGTTCTGGTGTTAGTCTTTTGGCCTTTCCTTGATTTGTTAGTGGTCTATTAGCGTTGCCCCTGTGCGGGGCGGCACCTACTTTTCTTTGCCGGCCGCAAAGAAAAGTAGGCAAAAGAAAGCGGCTCACACCGCAAGCTCATAAGCGGGTCCCCCGCACAGCCACGGCAGTGGTGCATCTGGAATCTGTCGCCCCGCACACTCCGCGCCGTTGACACAGGGCTCATCAGCTCCCACTCCGCACTGCGTGCGTCGCGGACGGGTCTGCCAGGGAAACCAGCGGGTTTGCTCCGCGCAGCGGGAGCCGTCGGCTTCGCCTCGGCGAGACGTCCCCGCTCTGATTGGCCAACCTCCAATTCAAAGGAAATGTCTGTGCATTGCATTGGCGACCGCGACCACCGCCACGGTTGTGCTTGTGCGTGGAGCAGCGATGCAACGGCGAGTCGGGGAACGGGGACAACCGGGAGAATGAGACGCAACTCGGTGGCAGCGATGCAACGACGAGTCGGGGAAGGGACAAAACCGCGGAAGCGAAAATCCAGCGACCGGTTTTATGAACTAGGTATCGGCGCGCGCAGCGCCGCCGGAGGTATGACTGCCTTGTCACTGAAGCGGAGTGTGCGGGGCCACAGATTCCAGATGCACCACTACCGTGGCTGCGCGGGGAACCCGCTTATGAGCTTGCGGTGGGGCCTGTCAGTAATTTCGTGTTTGAGGCATAACATGTCGCCAAGGAGTGACTATGCCTCGCAAACCGAAAGCCAAGCCGGTAGACCTGCCGGCAATTCCCGCCGAGCTGCTTGAACA